>DODI01000384.1:0-3692 GCA_003509045.1 Planctomycetota bacterium
AGTTCAATCATCACGTTTCTCCGAGTCTTCATTAGTAAAGCCGGCATCCTGCTTCCGCTTGTGGTATCGCGCGTAGAGAGGTAAGCCGATGGCCAGGGCGGCAAACAGCAGGTAATCGAGATAGCCTGCCAACGCGGCCAGGCCCGCCGTACCGAATAGCACCAGGGCGATTGGCGCGGCGCAACACAGCACCATCAACCCGGTGCCAAGCACGACGCTTAAAAATTTCTGCGAATCTTTCACGCTTATTCCTTCACCGTGGCGGGCAAGCTCGTAAACAACTCACCCGATGACCGCGATGTGCAGCTGCTTGATGTCACTCAGGGGGCGTATTCCTTGATTTGATAGAGCCGTTGTCACAACAGGCGTCGAACTGCTTCTTACGCCAAATCGCATAAATGGTCAGGCCGATGAAGAAGGCCAGGGCCGGCAATAACACAACGTCGAGATAGCCCGTCAGCCCCGCCAGGCCCACCGTGCCAAGCAGGATCACCAGGATCGGCGTAAAGCAGCACAATGCCACCAGGACGGTGCCGATCACGCTCACGCGCAGCAGGGGCTTGGGATTCTTCATGATCACTCTCGATCCGCTTGCGAGGATGTCGGGGTTGATGGATACCCAGCGTTGATGGTGGCCTCGGTCAATGCCTCCACCGACGTTCGGGCGTCGTCAAAGGTGACCACGGCCTCGAGATCCGCGTAGCTCACGTCGACTTGCGAGACGCCGTCCACCTTGTTGAGGGCGGCCTTGACGGTGATCGGGCAGGCGGCACAGGTCATGCCCGGCACCGACAGCGTCACGGTCTGCAGGGCCGCTAAGGCGGGCGTGCTGAGCAGGGCGAGTAGCGCGATGAAGGCGAAACGAGCTTTCATGGTAGATCTCCTTTTAATAGAACAGGGGCAAGATGTAGGGGAATACCAGGGCGATTAGCACCAGCAGCGATACGAGCCAGAAGATCGCCTTGTAGCCCGTCCTGACCCGTGGCACGGCACACACCTCTCCCGGCTGGCACTTTTCCACTGGCCGAAAGACGCGACGCCAGGCGAAGAACATCGCCACCAGCGCGACGCCGATAAAGAGCGGGCGATAGGGCTCCAACGCCGCCAGATTGCTGATCCAGGCGCCGGAAACGCCCAGCGTGATCAGCACCAGCGGGCCGAGGCAACACGCCGAGGCCAGGAGGGCCGCGACTCCTCCGGCGGCCAGGGGCCCTCGCCCCGTTTTAGATGTCCGCATTGACGATTCTCCTTTCGGGATGGGGGGAGCTACGATAAGGTTACTTCCGTAGCTTGGTACGGAGTCAAGCATCATGAAGAGACATGCAGATAAAGTGGCGGACGCCATGACCATTGGCGGCCTGGCCAAGGCGGCCGGCGTCAATGTCGAGACAATCCGCTATTACCAGCGACGAGGGCTATTATCGGAGCCCGAACGCCCTCCCGGAGGTATTCGACGCTATAGTGCCGCCGATATCGACAGGTTGACGTTCGTGAAAACGGCGCAGCAGCTGGGCTTTAGTCTGGATGAGATCAGTGACCTACTTCGGCTGGAAGATGGCGCCCACTGTCAAGAAGCCAGTGCTCTCGCAGAGCACAAGTTAGGGGACGTTCGCGAGAAGATCGACAGGCTTGAAAGAATTGAGAAGGTGCTGAGCGAAATGGTCGACAGATGCCATGCACAACAAGGCAATATCACTTGCCCGCTAATTGCGTCATTGCATGAAGGGCTCAGAGAAGCAGAAGACCCAAGGGAGTAACTCACCTTCAGTTCGTTGAAAACAACGCGGTCAAAGAGTCGCGATCATCTATGGACCTTGTCGACAAGGAAAGTTTGCATGACTAGCTTGCCTGACAACATCCTTCACCTTCCCGAGTACCACGTCCTAGGCACCAAGATGGAAGAGCATGATCTCCACTACCAGGTCGAAGCTCCTGAGCCTCTAGCTTGCGAGGAATGCGGCGTTGAGAGTGAGTTTGTCAGGTTCGGCAAGCGCGATGTGGCCTATCGCGACCTACCCATCCACGGAAAGCGGGTCACCCTCTGGGTGGTCCGTCGCCGCTACACCTGCCGGGCGTGTGGAAGGACGTTCCGGCCAGCTCTTCCGGAAATGGTAGACGATCACCGCATGACGCGGAGGCTTTACAACCACGTCGAGAAGGAAGCCTTCAATCACCCCTACGCCTACGTGGCTGATACCACGGGCCTCGACGAGAAGACTGTCCGCGAGATATTCAAGAAGAAGGCTGAGTTCCTGGCAGCCTGGCATCGTTTCGAGACACCCCGCTGCCTGGGGATCGACGAGCTGTACCTGAACCGCCGCTACCGCTGCATCCTGACCAACCTGGAGGAGCGTACCCTACTGGACCTGCTGCCCGGTCGCCAGCAGGACGCGGTGACGAGGCGCCTCATGAGCATGACCGAGCGCCACCAGGTCGAGATCGTCAGCATGGATATGTGGAAACCCTACCGCCGTGCTGTCCAGGCGGTACTGCCGCAGGCTCGCATTGTGGTCGATAAGTTCCATGTGGTGCGGATGGCCAACGAAGCCCTGGAGAAGGTGCGTAAGGGACTCAGGAAGGATCTGAAGCCAAACCAGCGGCGGACCCTCAAGGGCGATAGGAAGATCCTGCTGAAGCGTGCCCACGACGTTTCAGATCGCGAGCGGCTTATCATGGAGACATGGACAGGGGCCTTCCCTCAGCTCCTGGCGGCCTACGAGCACAAGGAGCGGTTCTACCACATCTGGGACAGCACCACCCGGCGTGATGCCGAAAAGGCGCTGGCCCGCTGGATTGACGACATTCCACAGGGGCAGAAAGAGGTGTGGAAGGATCTCGTCAGCGCCGTCAGCGGATGGCGCGAGGAGGTGCTGGCCTACTTCGAAACCGACACCCCAATCACCAACGCCTTCACGGAGTCGATCAATCGGCTGGCCAAGGACAAGAACCGCGATGGCCGGGGCTACTCATTCGAGGTGATGCGGGCCCGGATGCTCTACACCACCAAGCACAAGAAGAAGGTGCCGCAGATCAAGGAATCCCCCTTCCTGGGCAAGGCCACCATGACCTACAGCATGGGTCTTCCCGAGCCTGAGAAAAACTACGGCGTCGATCTATCAACCTTCTGGGAGAGTTAAGGGTTCGAAGGAGCAAGGGGGCTCCATCTACCACTTAATCCGGATACCCAGAAATCAATGCGCTTATCCGTAAATTGGTTCGCCAAGGATGGCGCTTCCATCGTGGAGGTAAGCATGGAAAGCTTACTCATCCTGGTGGCCGACCGACAGTGACCGTAGCAAAGTCTCCTAGCGACTTTCGAAGTTTGGAAAATTTCCGCCGTGACTTACGCAAAGCTAACCGTTGATGCTCGAGACCAGTGGGGGCAATCAGCACTGGTTCAAGACAATGGACGAAGCGAGGGTCGAAATCGATCTATGACGAGCGCATTACAACCCTGTTCGAGCGCACAGCTCGCTGAACTACATGCCGCCTGTTGAGTACGCTCATAGGGCGGCGTAATCTGAGGAATCTCATCGGGCCGGTGGCGGTGCTAAGTCAGGGGGGAAGGTCACGGCCTGGCTTAAATGAAACGGCCTCCACAAAATACGGTGTGAATCAGTGCGCCTGGAGCGCGCCGGAATTGGTAAGGCTCGGGTCTGGCTGGCAATGCAAAGCGCTTATGATCTGTGGCA
>DODI01000085.1:0-8879 GCA_003509045.1 Planctomycetota bacterium
GTCTCCCTCCAGTATTTCTTTTTCAGCTTCGATGGGCTCTCGGCGCCTGAGCGCTTTGAATTATTCACCAGCTTTGAGTCCGCCCCGCCAAACAGCTCCTCGTTGCGGAGACCATCAATCGTAATTAGCACGACATACTCGGTCTTGAGCTTTTGCTCCGCCCATGCCAGGCGATCTTCAAAAGCCGCAAGCGCAATGACAGCCGCCGCCAGCATCGAAAATTTACATCTTTTCATATTAAGTGCCTCTCGAAACACCCTGTGTTGTATCGATAGCCTATGCCATGCCCCCGCCCCAGACAAGCGGCGCACCCACTCTCGCCTCAAAACAACTCCAGCTCGGCCAACTTGCTTTCTTCACCCCTCCCCCTGCGTGTATAACAGGAGGGGCTGAGAGACCACGAATCACCCCCACAGGATGCGGAAAATGGACACCGAGCTCGCCTCCTTCCTCAAAGAACACAAGAATCTGACCAGACGCTTCTTCCTGCGCCTTGGTGCGGCCGGGGCGGCTGGATTGCACTCCCTTCCAGTCTTCGCCTCCGAAAAAGACCGAGACCCCGCCCTTGAGCAGAAGATCAAGGAGATCGAGAGTTGGCTGACTCTGCAGAATCGCTTTCGTGATGTCTCTCGCGGCAGCCCGAAGCCCCATTCGCTTGATGAAACAAAACGCAAAGAGGTTGGCCTGACCCGCGAGACCTGGAGCCTCGAGGTTCTCTCAGACCCGAAGAATAAGGCGAGCCTTCGACGCCAGCTGACGAAAAAAGACAATACGGCCTTCACCTTCAAACACCTGATGGAGCTGGCGAAGACCCATGCAGTTCGCTTCCCCAAGGTGATGACCTGCCTGAACATAGGCTGCCCCCTTGGCAATGGAATCTGGGAGGGCGTGCCCCTGCGCGAGGTGCTCTGGCTGACTCAGCCTGGCCGCAACCTCCGCCGGGTCTTCTACCATGGCTACCACAACAACGACCCGGAGCAGATGTTTCGCAGCTCCCTGCCGGTTGGCCGTGTTCTCGAGGATCTCTACGACCTGCCGCCGGTCATCCTCTGCTACAAGCTCAACGGACAGTGGCTTGAGCCGAGGCGCGGAGCGCCGGTGCGAGTGGTTGTCCCCGAGGCCTACGGCTTCAAGAGTATCAAGTGGCTCTCGCATCTCTACCTGACCAACGACTGGAGGGCCAACGACACCTACGGCGAGCAGAACAATGACGTTGACAGCCCCCTCAAGACCTTCTGTGATCCGTTCCCACTTCCCGCCTCGGTCAAGGCCGGTCAACCCATTCCCGTAACAGGCTACGCGCAGGTCGGCATCTCAGGTCTCTCGAAGGTGCAGGCCTGGATCCACAACGACGCCGAAAAACTTCCGCCGGAAGATGAATATTTCCTCAAGGCTCCCTGGCGGGACGCCACGATCCTTCCCCCTCCCAAGAGCTGGGGAGGGGGGCTCGCCGACAACAAGGTTCCCTCGCCGACCTACGGCTTCGACCCGAAGACAGGCCAGCCGCGGACCTGGCCGATCCGGCTGTCCAAAGCCCATTGGGCGGTCCTCCTGCCGGGCCTGCCCGCCGGGAAATACACTCTGCGCTGCCGCACTATCGACAGCAAGGGCGCCGCCCAGCCTCTGCCTCGTCCTTTCCGGAAATCGGGCCGGGCCGAGATCGGCGAGATGGGCCTGGCCGTTGAGGCCTGAACCCATCACCTGCGGCGAAAAACGCCTCCGAGGGAAAACAACAGGTAATGCGCCACCGCCAGGCAGACGGAGCCACCGAATATCACCAGCATTCCAAAGAGAATCTGGGCTGCAGAGTCCCCCAGAACTCTCCCGAGGCTCCTCTCCAGGGGTTCCTGGCTTGCAAGTAAGATGTATGTGCAATACAGAAACGGGGACACATACCCGCAGGCCAGCCTGAGAGTCAGCCCCCGCAAGCCCTGGAGTTTCAGCCCCCCGGACAATCTCTCGAGCAGGACGGGCCATAACCATAAAAACCCGCACACCACCAACAGCGAGCCCCCTTCGGAAAGAGACTCTCCAAGGGATTCGCCTCCCTGGAAATAATGCGTATAAAAATTCGCCATGGCAAAAATCGCGGCGAAGCAAAGGGGAAGGCAGAGCGGTCGCCTCACGTCAGGATCTCCTCCACGACCTTTCCGTGAACATCGGTCAGGCGATAATCGCGGCCCTGGTGCCGGTAGGTCAAAAGCTCGTGGTTAATCCCCATCTGGTTAAGGATGGTCGCCTGCAGATCATGAACGTGCACTGGCTTATCCGCCACGTTAACGCTGTAGTCATCGGTTTCCCCGTAGCTCATCCCACCGCGAACTCCCCCGCCAGCCAGCCAGTAAGAAAAACAATTCGGATGGTGGTCCCGTCCGTAGTTCTGCTTGGTGAGTTTGCCCTGGCAATAGATCGTACGGCCGAATTCACCGCCCCAGACCACAAGCGTATCCTCAAGCATCCCTCGCTGCTTCAGATCGAGCAACAGGGCCGTGGTGGCCTGGTCGGTATCGCGGCATTGGGTTTTCACCTGCTTGGGAGCGTTGCCATGGGCATCCCAGCCGCGATGATAGAGCTGGATGAACCGCACACCCCGCTCAGCCAGACGCCGCGCCAGCAGGCAATTGTACGCGTACCTTCCCACCTTCGTCGCATCGGGCCCATAGAGCTCCAGGATGCGTTTTGGTTCGCTCTTAACGTCGATCAACTCAGGTACGCTCATCTGCATGCGAAAGGCCAGCTCGTACTGGGCGATGCGAGTGGCGATCACCGGGTCATTGAACCGATCAGCCTGTTCCCTGTTGAGCTTGCCGAGGGCGTTGAGCATGCGCCTGCGCTGCGCGCGTGAGACTCCGTCAGGGTTGTACAGGTCGAGAATGGGGTTGCCCTGGCCGCGAAATTTAACTCCCTGGAAACGACCCGGCAGAAAACCAGCCCCCCAGAGACGATCGTAAAGCGGCTGGCCTGCCTTCGCCCTGCCGTTGGAGGTCAGGGCCACGAAGGATGGCAGATTCTCGTTCTCGCTGCCAAGCCCGTAGGACATCCATGCCCCCATACTCGGGCGGCCGGGATTAACCGATCCGGTCTGAAAGAGCGTTGCGGCGGGGTCATGATTGATCGCCTCAGTGTGCATGCTCTTCACCAGGCACACATCATCGATCACCTTCGGCATGTGCTTCAACGCCTCGCTGAGACGGGTCCCGGATTTTCCATGCCTGGAAAACTTCAGAATACTCGGGGCGACGGGAAAGGATTTCTGACCGGAGGTCATCGTCGTTTTACGCGCGTCGGGATATATCGACTTGGGAACCTCCTGGCCGAACTTACTGGCAAGCTTCGGCTTATAGTCAAAGAGGTCCATCTGGGCGGGGCCGCCTGACTGGAACAGGTAGATCACCCGCCTGGCCTTCGCCTTAAAATGGGGAAGCTCGTTGAGACCGCCGATTTCGCCGCGCCCCCCCTCTCCCCCCAGCAAGAGGGAGTCAAGAGCGACGGCTCCGAGGCCCAGGCCGCTCTGAGCCAGGAAGGACCGGCGCGTCTGCTGTAAAAGGAATTCGTCCCGGATATCCATGTCAGTTCTGGGTGATGGCCTCGTCAAGATTCAAAATCGTATTGGCGACCAGGGCGTAAGATGCCAGCCTGGCGGCATTTATTTTCTCATCAAAGGCCTTCGCCCCCACCGCGAGCAGCCTCCGCGCGGCAGCGGGCCTCTCCTTGAAGTCCTTCAGATAATACTCCAGGTCGGCCAGCAGAATCTTCAATTCTTCCGGGCGCGCCGGCCGGCTCACAACCAGGAGAAAGGCTCGACTAATCCGGTCCCGGGCGCTCAAGCCCTGGGGGCGCAAGATCCGCTCGGCAAGGAAACGGGCCGCCTCCACAAAGACAATGTTGTTCATCGAGGCGAGCGCCTGCAACGGGGTGGTCGTCTGATCCATTTTAACGATGCAGACCTCCCGAGCTGCGGCATTGAAGGTCATCAGCGTTGGCGGCGGCAGCGTCCTGCGCCAATAGGTGTAGAGGCTGCGCCGATAGAGTGACGCCCCCTTGTCCCGTTTGTATTTCGCGTTCGAAACGCTGGCCCAGATCCCCGGAGGCATATACGGTTTAACAGAAGCGCCCCCTATCTTTTCTACCAGGAGGCCGCTGGCATAGAGCGCGGCGTCGCGGATCGCATTGCCGGAGAGTCTCCTTCGAGGGCCGCGGGCGAGGAGGCGGTTCTCAGGGTCGCGGCGGTGCAGCTCGGCAGGCGCCGCCGATGACTGGCGATAAACCGCGCTGGTGACGATCAGCCTGTGCAGGGCCTTAAGCTTCCAGCCGTTTTTTATAAAGCCGGTAGCCAGCCAGTCAAGCAGCCGGGGATGGCTGGGCGACTCCCCCCTGAGCCCGAAGTTGTCGCTGGTCTTCACCAGCCCCAGGCCGAAATAATGCTGCCAGATCCTGTTGACCGTAACCCTGCTGGTCAGGGGATGCCCTGGAGCCACCAGCCACCTGGCGAGCCCGAGCCTGTTCCTTGGCCAGCTCTTGTCCCAGGGGCCGAGGATCCCAGGCGTCGAGGGGCGAAGCTTCTCCGACTTGTCCGGCTGGTCGTAACGGCCCCGTTCGAGACGATAGGTGTCACGGGGTTTCGGCAGCTCATGCAGGACCATCACGGTGTCCCGCGCACCCGGCTGGGGACGCGGCACAGAGGTCTGCTGGATGGTGATCTTGACGGGCTCGGGCTCCACAAAGGCCGCGTCCTTCCCCGAAAGGTCAGGCCAGCTCTTGGGCACCTTGATAAAAGGCGGGCTGTTGCCGTTGTTGGGGCCGAGGCCAGCCTCTGCGATGCTGTTAAAGAAGGCGAAGAGCCTGTAGAAATCCTTTTGCTCAATCGGGTCGTATTTGTGGTCGTGACAACGCGAGCATGTCAGGGTAAGCCCCAGGAACATGGTCCCCATCGTCTCCACTCGATCCGCCACGTACTCGACGATCCATTCAGCCGGGATGGAGCCGCCCTCGGAGTTGATGCGATGGTTGCGGTTGAAACCGGTGGCCACCTGGGTGTGGAAATTACGGTCAGGAAGAAGATCTCCGGCCATCTGCTCGACCACGAACCGATCGAAGGGCATGTCCGAGTTGAGCGCCTGGATCAGCCAGTCGCGCCAGACCCACATATAGCGCAGGCGGTCATTCTGATAGCCATCGGTATCGGCGTACCGTGAGGCGTCGAGCCAATCAAGCCCCATGTGCTCGCCGTAGCGCGGGGAGGCCAGCAGCCGGTCAACCGCGTTTTCATACGCCATTGCATCCTGGTCCGAAAGAAAAGTGTCAAGCTCGGCGATGCTGGGCGGCAACCCGGTCAGATCCAGGGTCACTCGCCTCAGGAGTGTCGCCTTGTCCGCCTCGGGCAAGGGCCGCAAGCCTTCACTCTCGAGCCTCGAAAGGACAAAGTGGTCGATGCCGTTGCGAACCCAGCCGGGGTCTCGCACCACCGGCAATTCCGACATCACCGGCGGAACAAACGCCCAGTGCCTGTCGTCCTCCGGCCACTCCCCTCCCGCCTCGAGCCATTCAACCAGCACCGCCCTGTCCTCTGCATCCAGTTTCCGGAGAGCATCAAGGGGCGGCATGCGTTCCTCCGGATCCTCGCTGACCAGGCGCTTGAGCATCTCCCCATCGGAGAGAACCCCGGCCTTCAATACCGAGGCTCGGTCACCCAGGTGGAGCTTTGCCTTACGCGCCCCTGCATCGGGACCGTGGCATTTAAAGCAAGTGTCGGAGAGAATCGGCCGGATGTCTCTGCCGAAATCTATCTCACGCCCCCTGACCGTGACGCAAAGAAGCAGCAGCGCCAATCCCGAAAAAGCGTCTTTCAAGAAACGTCCTGCACTGGGAGCCGGAGTGAACTTCATGTCTACAGTTTACCAGAGACCGAGAGCTCGATTTCAGATCATTTTACAGTTTGGTTTCAGCCGATGTCTTGCCCGGCGCCACCGATCATTGGCGACCGGCTCTACCTGGAAGGAGCCCCCAGCGGAGCCCATCAGCAACCTCCAATACAGGCAGGCAAGAAGCCCTGCCGCTGGGCAAGGAGACGACAGGCTTGCCAGGAGCTTCAGAGCCGCTTCGGATTAAAAGGGGTCTTTGGAGTAGACCCCGAAGCCCTGGACCGCAGAAGGGGCCGAAGCGACTTCATCACGGCCCTGGCCGCCGCATCTGGCTTGATGGCGAGATTATGAAACTCCAGGGGATCGGCGCTATGGTCGTACAGCTCTAGTCCCTCACGACCCTCGGCCCACTCGGTATACCGCCAACGCTCGGTTCGAATACTACATCCCATCACCGCCTTGGCGAGCCTCCCATCTGCCGGGCGAAGGACCTGCGTTACCGCGGCTCCATCCCAGGCAGCTCCCGGATTGTCAAGCAGCGGACGAAGACTCCGGCCATCAAGCCCTTTCGGGACCGGTGTCCCCGCCAGGGCGGCGACCGTGGGGTAGATGTCGACGAATTCGACAACCCGGGAACAGGGGCGGCCATTACCCCTCGCTCCTGGCGCCCGGATAATGAGAGGGGCCCGTGCTGCCTGCTCAAAAAGCGTTCGCTTCTGCCAGATGCCGTTGTGCTCGCCCAGGTGATACCCATGATCACTCCAGAAAACGACAATCGTATTTTCAGCCAGCTCGAGTCGATCGAGAGCATCCAGCAAACGGCCCACCTGGGCATCGATGAATGAAACGCAGGCGTAGTAGGCCTGCAAAGCCTTCAGCAGGAGAGGCTTCTCGAGATTGTAGTGAGGGACAGGGCAGTTGTGAGCGAACGCGGCAACAGGAATGTCATCCCTGTCATTCGCGGGAGCGTAGGGCAAACGCATCTGGTCGGGAGGATACATGTCAAAGTAGCGCTTCGGGGCGATATAGGGCGTATGCGGCCGAAAAAAACCTACGGCCAGGAAGAAAGGCTTGTCCCTGTTCTTCTCCAGCAGCCCAATCGCCCGGTCCGTGATCATCCCGTCTGTCTGCTCGCTGTCCTTGCCCTCAGCGGCCAGCCAGCTCAAGGCGCCGCTGATCTTTCGGTGAGGCTCAGCGTTGAACACCAGCCCCTCGTCTGTCTTGTCACGGCCTTTTGGATTCAACCGCAGGTTCCACGATGGAGGATCATCAAAGCCATCCGTTCCGATCGAGGCGGGAACGTTGTAGTGATAGATCTTCCCCACCCGCGCGGCGAGATAGCCGGCCTCCTGGAAGGACTGCGGAAGCGTGATGGCATCGGGCACCTCGTCCCGGAAATGTCGATCGAGATCATAGACCTTGATGCGGTCCGGACGCAGCCCTGTCATCACGGAGGCTCTTGTCGGGTTGCACAGGGGGAGCTGGTTGTAGGCTCGCTCAAACCGAACACCGCTGGCCGCCAGGCGATCGATATGCGGAGTCTTTGCAATCACGTCGCCATAGCAGCCCAGGGTGGCCGCCAGGTCGTCAACTACAACGAACAGCACATTGGGACCCTTCCGCGCGGCAGGCGACTCTCCCCGCAACGAACCCACAAAAAGAAAAAGAGCCAGGCTGAGAGCTGAACCCCAGCGCCGCCGGGAGAAATCAAGACTGTGTTTGAACATGGGGTGATCCGATCTGCCGATTCGACGATTCTGATAGCGGGCCGAGGCGACCCGGTCCATCCGCCAATAGCCTATGCAAACCGGCTGCGGCAGGCAAGCAGCCCTCACCTTCTATACAAACTCAACACGCCTGGCCCTTGACTTTCGTTGTTCCGAGATGGAGTCTGTCTCTACTCCTACAGACCGCCTGAACACTCTCCCCTCAAGGACGAGAACCACCATGCGCAACAGCCTACCGGCCCTCTTGGTTATTTTCTCCATCTCATCATCGCTGAAGGCCGACTGGCCCCAGTTCCGCGGCCCGGACGGCCAGGGACACTCCCAGGCCGAAGGGATCCCCACGACCTGGAGCGAAACGGACAACATCGCCTGGAAGACCAGGGTACCCGGCGAGGGCTGGTCCTCTCCGGTCATCTCAGACAACCAGATCTGGCTGACCAGCTCGAATAAAAAAGGGCTCTCCCTTCACGCGATCTGTGTCGACCGCGCCAGCGGCAAGCTCCTCCACGACATCGAGGTCCTGACAACCCCGGATGCCGGCCCGCGTCATGTCCAGAACGGATTCGCCTCCCCAACACCGGTCCTCGATGGAAAGCACGCCTACGTAACCTTCGGCCCCCGCGGAACGGTCTGCCTCGATACCTCAGGAAAGATTGTCTGGAAAAACACAGAGCTCGGCTTCAACGTTATCCAGGGAGCCGGGAGTTCGCCGATTCTTCATGGAGACCTCCTGATTCTCACCTGTGACGGTATCGACGTACAGTACATCGCCGCCCTCGACAAGCGCACCGGCAAGGTCAGGTGGAAGCAGGCCCGCCAGCACTTCGAGAGAGTCACGCGCGCGATTGGAAAGATGGCGTACTCAACCCCCCTGGCCCGGACCATAGATGGAGTTCCCCAACTGGTCAGCAGCGGGGCCGACCATGTCGCAGCCTACGACCTGAGGACAGGCAAGGAGCTCTGGTGGATGCCCTACACGGGCTTCTCGCAGGTGGGCCGCCCCTCCTACGGCAACGGCCTCTTCTACGTTGTCGGCTCGGTCAGCCAGGATCACTTTGCAATCTTCGCGGTTCGCCCCGGCACGGGACAGCTTACAGACGCGCAGGTTGTCTGGAAGAACTCCAGTGGTATCGGCCACGTCCCATCCCCCCTGCTTGTCGGCAAGGAAATCTACGCGGTGAACGACAAGGGAATCACCAGTTGCATCGATGCCATGACAGGAAAGGTTCACTGGAAGGAACGCCTCGGCGGCAACTACAGAGCCTCCCCCATCGAAATCCGCGGCAAGATC
>DODI01000340.1:0-3470 GCA_003509045.1 Planctomycetota bacterium
TGCTCTTCGGCGGCAGCCTCTTCGGGGTCTTTGCCGGGATTACCTACTGGTTTCCGAAGATGTTCGGCCGTATGTTCAGCGAGACTCTCGGCAAGATTCATTTCATCCTGACCTTCGTGGGATTCAACTGCGTCTTCTTCCCCATGCATATCGTTGGAGCCGCGGGTCTGCCGAGGCGCTACGCGGCCTATGTTGGTGAGGGAGCCTCCAAGACCTGGGCGCATATGCAGCCCTATCAGCAGTTCATGACCATCTCAGCCATCGTGCTGGGGCTTGCCCAGGTATTCTTCCTGATCGCGCTGATCTATAGCGCGATCTGGGGCAAGAAGGCCGGGAAAAATCCCTGGAAGGCGAATACGCTCGAGTGGACGCTCGATTCGCCTCCGCCGCACGGGAACTTCCATCCCGACCTTCCGACAGTCTACCGCGGGCCCTACGAGTACAACTCCGGGCTTGTCGAGGAGGACTACCTCCCGCAGGACCGCGTGCTCGAGACGGTGCCCACCGACGACGCCGGAGATGGAGAGGGCGCTTCGGGAGAAGGGACGGCGTGAACCGTGCCCGGCACAGGCGTGACGAGAGAAGATCCAGCCGGCGGTGGCTCTGTGGAGAACCCACCCACTAGCGAATCGGGAGAATCTCCCGCGGGTGCCTCGAAGCTGGTGCACAGGCTCGCCCTGGCGACCCTTTGCGTGACCTATCTCGGCGTAATTCTCGGTGGAGTCGTCACCAGCACCGAGAGCGGCCGGGTCGACAAAAACTGGCCCAGCTTCGATGGGAATTTGCTGCCTTCTCCCAGCGGCATGCTCGACAATCCCGGTTTGCTGGTAGAGCACGGGCATCGGCTGATGATGGGGAGCGTTGGAATTCTGGCGCTCCTGGCCTGCATAGCGGCTTACCTGAAGGAGAGACGCAACTGGGTCCAGATTCTCTCCAGCTATGTCTTTCTGCTGGTCCTTCCGCCTGCGATTCTCGGTGGATTGACGGTCTGGTACAAGCTGCCGCCGATCCTTTCGGTACTGCATGTTGGTATGGCGATGTTGTTTATTTCCGCCGTTACAATCCTGGCTGTCGTCACCTCTCCGGGCTGGACAGGTGAAAAGACCCGGCTGAAGCTCTCCAAGGCGGGCCCCATCTGCTCCCTGGCGCTCTTTGCCGTGCTCAGCATCTATGTACAGATCGTGCTGGGGGCCGTTCCTCGCCACGCGACGCTCGAGCCCGGGGGTGGTGGGGAGGCGCTTCAGACGATCGGTGACCTGGTGCATATTGTCTGGGCCTTCGCTGTGTTCACGGGGATCGTTCTGTTGGCCGGTAAGGTGCTCTCTCTCTCGAAGGCCGACCGCATTCTCCATCCGTCTCTGGGCCTGCTGTTGATGCTTTTTCTCCAGGTGTTTTTAGGCTTTGCTACGTTCATTTACCAGACGCCGCCTTCACTGGTGGTCGATGAGGCCCAGGGGTTGGTTAAAGCGGGTACCTTCGAAGTCCTGGCCAGCACCCATCAGGCTGTCGGAGTTCTGATTCTCATCCTGGCTGTGGTGATTTGCGCCCGGGCCTACCGGATTCGATTTTTAAGCGCGTCTGAGCCGGAGGCGGCCTTATGAGCATGGACGAGGCGGCCCTGGCAGACCAACGGATTGAAAGCCCGCAGGGTGCTTCTGCCGGCGTTGGTTCGTTGGCTGAGGGGGGGCGGGGTGAATCTGTGAAGGCAGAGACGGTCGGTGGAACCCTGTTGAGCGACCTGGTGCAGATGAGCAAGCTCAGGATCAATCTCCTGGCGCTGGTTACGGTATTCGCTGGTTTCGCGCTCGGTGTCTGCACCTCAGAGCAGGGCTCGCTTTCGCAGCTGCTGTCGCCGAAATATGGCTGGCTGTTGTTTCATGTCCTGGCCGGCTCCTTCGTTCTCGCCTCCGCCTCCAGCATGTTGAACCAGTACATTGAGAGGGACGCGGATGCCCTCATGGAACGCACCTCGTCCCGGCCTCTGCCCGCCGGGCGTTTTTCTCCGGCGCTGGCGAGATCGCTGGGTGTCGTCCTCACCCTGGCCGGGCTGGTCTATCTCGTCGTCCTGGTGAATCCGCTTTGCGCCGCTGTGAGCGCCGTGACGACCGGGGTTTACGTGTTCTTCTACACACCGTTGAAGCGGGTTACCTCTTTCTCTCTGCTGGTGGGCGCCTTTGCTGGGGCGCTGCCGCCGGTCATCGGTCTTACCGCAGCCACCGGTGAACTGGTCTCCGCTGGCTGGTCGATCTTCACAATCCAGTTCATCTGGCAGATTCCGCATTTCCTCGCGATCGCATGGATGTACCGGGAAGACTACGAGCGCGCCGGCTTTCCGATGTTGACGGTCGTCGACAAAAAAGGCAGCGCGACCGCCCTGCAGGTGGTCGGCTGGACGCTCGCGTTGGTTCCCGCCAGCCTGATGCCCGCGGTGGTCTTTGATGTCGAGACGTATCGCGTCATCGATCCGAAGACCTTCGTCGGGAGTTTCTATTGCTGGACGGCCCTGGGATCGAGTCTCGTCTTTCTGGCCTTTGCCGTCTGCTTCGGCGTTACCCGGACCCGCAAGACAGCCCGGTGGGTGGTCCTCGCCTCTGTAGTCTATCTTCCTGTTCTGTTCATCGTCCTGATCCTGGGTGCCCAGAAGGGGTGAGATATGGTAGGCGAGTCGGTTGTGTCAAAGGGAGCGCCGGGCTCGACGGATGATTCTGGAAACGCCAGGTTTGCCATCAACCTCTTTATCGTGGCGGAGATCATGTTCTTTGGCGCGCTGGTGGGGATGTATATCGTCCTTCGCCTTGGCGCCAAGACCTGGAAGCCGGAAGGTTTTTCAGAAATGGCCATGGGACTCCCTCTCAGCAATATGGCGGTCCTCGTTCTCAGTGGTTTTTTCATTCTCCTCGCTTCGAGAGCCATTCGCAGAGAGGATCCGATCGGTCTTGTTTCCTGGCTCTGCCTGACACTCGTTTCCGGAGCGGTATTTGCCGGGATACAGCTACTCGAGTTTTCCCGGTTGATCGCACAGGAGCTGCCGGTTCAGAACATCTTCGGCACTGTTTTTTATTCCATGGCCGGCCTGCACGGCCTGCATGTGGTCGGCGGAGTGTTTCTGCTGAGCTACGTCATTATCCAGGCGATCCGTGGAAAATATCATCAGTACAGGAGAATCGGAGTCGATCTCGCTCTCTATTACTGGCTGATGGTTGTGCTGGTATGGGTGTTTTTCTTCGGTATCCTCTACATTCTTTAAGAGAGCCTCTAAGGGACGGAGCGGCGAATGCACATGGATACCATAGAGAAGCCTGGAAAGGGCACAGAGCGCGTCCTCGGCTGGCTCAGCTGGTCGCTGCTGGCTGTTGGCATCGTTGCGGTGGTCGCTTATGCGGCCGCCTGGGAGCCGCCCCGGGTATTGCCTCGTCATGGAGAGGTACCCGCCTTCGAACTGGATGACCAGGAGGGCGTGAAGGTCAGCC
>DODI01000325.1:0-3354 GCA_003509045.1 Planctomycetota bacterium
CTCCCAGGCCGCGCTCTCGACCACAGCCGGCTCGGCATAAACGCCGGAGCGCCTGCCAAGAGGCCGGAATTCGAGGTCGCCGACCGCCAGGGCCATCAGGTATGACGGAATGGCCTGAGGCATCTCAAAGAGGAAACGTTTTCTTCCACCAGGCAGCTCTTCCGGAGCCCCTTTCCGGCCGGCGCTCATCACCGCCGAAAGCGAGCCAGGGACCTCGACCGCGGCGGTATAGGTGAACCTGACCGCCGGGGTGTCCTGGCAGGGAAGCCAGGTTCGCGCCAGGATCGCCTGCGATTGGGTAAAGAGAAAGGGCTCCTTCTTGCCGGCGGTCTGCCGGGCAGCAAGCCACTGCAGGGCATCCGCCTCTCCCGTGGTCTCATACGCTATCAACACCTCCCTCGTCCCCGGCTCGATACGCACGAGCAAGGGCTGGCCCAGGAGAGGCTTCCGCTCTCCAAGTGAGAAGCTTCCCTCGGAGATACGGCCCTCCTCGAGGAGTTGAACCCGCCTGATCGTCAGCCCCCGGGTGTCAAGCCGCAGCTCGCGGGCACCGGCCGGGTTCCTGATCCGCCAGGCGGCCTCTCCCCTGATCGTCCTGGCTTCAAAATCGACATCGAGAAGCAGGGTAAGGTGGGTGACGGAGACCTCCGCGGGCCTCGAGAAAGAGTGCGGGTCTTTCACCGAAAAGCCTGCCGGACCCGTGGGCTGGCGGCCAGCGCACCCTGACGCGAACACGAGACCGCAGATAAAAAGAAACAGCCTGGACAGGCGGCCCTGAAAGAACCGTTTCGGCCCGCCCATCCAGGCTTGCCAGGTAGTCGAGAAATTCATTCGTATCCCTTTACCAATAAACTCTTGCCGCGCCAGTTGCTACCCTGTCGTGACGCACATCGAGGGGCCGCCCCCCGGGTCCTTGCTATAGAGTGACACTATACTGAACACACGGGAGAAGACCAATGCGGTCACAGGAATAGAGGCATGGCTGAAACCTACCTCGGAATAGATATCGGCGGTACGACCTGCGCAGTCTGCTCCGCGGACCGACAGGGCCAGCTGCTTGCATCCGCATCCTTCACGACCGGCAAGGGCGAGCTCGGCTGGAAAGAAACCGCTGGCCTGCTGCTGGAGGAGGCCGTCAGGCAAGCCAGGGCGGGGGGCAACTCGGGCCCGAAGGCTGTCGGCATCTCCTGCGGTTCGCCGATGGACCGGGAGGCCGGACTGATCCAGGAGCCTGCCAACCTCCCGGGCTGGCGCGACGTCCCCATCGTGAACCTCTTCAGAGAGGCCTTTCCCCAGGCGGCCATTCACCTCGAAAACGATGCCAATGCAGGCGCCCTGGCCGAGTATCACTTCGGCGCGGGAAAGAACGAGCCCGCCCGGAACCTGCTCTTCCTCACCTTCGGAACCGGCCTTGGAGCCGGACTGATCCTCAACGGAGAGCTCTACAGGGGCTCCTCGAACTACGCAGGCGAGATAGGCCACATCCGGCTCTCGCCGGACGGCCCTCTCGGCTGCGGCAAGGCCGGCAGCTTCGAGGGATTCTGCTCCGGCGGCGGCATCGAGCAGCTCGCCGTCGACAGGCGGGCGGCCTGGGCCGAAGAGACCTGCCTCCGCGATGGAGCTCTCACCGCCCGCGATGTGGGCCTCGGGGCCCGCTCCGGAGATCCTCTCTGCCTCGAAATACTCGACATCTCCGGCGACCACCTCGGGCAGGGGCTGGCCATGGTGATCGACATCCTCAATCCGGAGCTGGTCGTAATCGGGTCTATCTTCACACGCTGCGAAGAATTCCTCCGACCCGCGATGGAGCGCGCTCTCGAACGGGAGGCCCGGGAAGAGGCCCTCGCCTGTTGCCAAATCATCCCCGCCGCGCTGGACGAAGAAATCGGACTCTACGCGTCGCTCTGCGCGGCCTATCACGGTGAAGGTCTCTTCAGCGGCGAACCGCCGGGCACCCGGGGATAGACGTCGGCCGCCGGAAGCCGGCCCTAATCCGCGGTGGGCGGTCTCTCCATCTTTTCCAGCAGCTCGAGATTGATGGAAACTTTCCGGCGGGCTCTCAATTCGCGGTAGAACTCTTCCTGGGCCGCATCCCTGGCGATATTGAGCAGCATCACGCTGACCGCGGAGCGAACCTCCGAGAGAGGCCGCTGACGAGCTGGCCTGAGCTCCATCACCTTCGCGAGATAAAAGGCCTTATCGGTTTCAATCACCGCAGACAAAGCCCCTGGCTTCTGGAGCTGAACAATCTCAGCGCGGAGGGCCGGGTCGAGACCGGAACCTTTCGATGACCTGACGATCCAGCCGATATCCCCGCCGCCCACCCTGGTCTTCGAATCATCAGAATACCTGGCCGCGAGCTCACCAAAGCCCGCAACGCTGCCGGGAAGACCTCGGGCCTCCTCAAGAACAGAGACGGCCTTCTCGAAGAGCGCGCTTCTGCCGATCTCGTCCGTCCCGGGAGGGACCCTGAACGAGATCACCGCCGCCCTCACGAGCTCATGGGTCCGGTACCTCTCCAGGTTCTCCCGGTAGTGTTTCGACACATCCTCGTCAGTCACCTTCACCCCATCAAGAAGCGGAATAAGGTTCTTTTTGAGATACTCGCCCACAACCAGCTTGCGCAGCGCGCCGGCCACCACTGGGTTCTTGTCATAGCCCTCCTCCAGCGCCTGGGCGAAAAGCGCCTCCTCATCAACCAGGTGACGAAGAAGCCTTTCATTCTTACGATCGCCGGAATAGATCCTGGGATATTTTTCCGTGCTTCTGGCGAGCGCCTCCTTGAACTCATCGACTGTAACCGCCTCGCCGCCAACCCTGGCCAGGACCCTGCCAGCCTCTCCCTCCCGGGGGGCGGGACGATCGCAGGAGCTGGCCTGCAAAAACGCCAGGAGCAGAACGGAAGCCGCGATAACCCGAAGGCCTCCTCGTGAGAATATCATTTCTGATCTCCTGCTCCTGAATCGAAAAATCTTCCTCCAGCACCGCAATCGGGGAGGAGCGGCCCCAACATCCTCTCAAGAAAATCCCGCTAAAACCTCATCGGGACTCTTCTTCCTATAGGGTTCTTCGCCAAGGCGGCCCCGGCTTCTTGACCCTGATCTTGTTTTTCGGACCTTATTGTTCCCTCTGGGCCTCGGCCGTCTGTTTCACGCTGGAAATAGCGCCTTTGTAAATTTATCCTCAACCCAGTATCCCGGCTCATTCGATCCGGCACACTGGACCCAGCAAACAGAAATGAAACCCCATGCCGCCTGCCACGAATGAATTTACCGTCAACGACCGGACCTACCGCCCGCCTGCGCGACCAGTAGCCGTTATCTGCATCGATGGGTGCGCGGATGAATACCTCGA
>DODI01000115.1:0-4771 GCA_003509045.1 Planctomycetota bacterium
GCCAAGGCCACCAGTAGAGCGTGTCATGTTTCCCCGAGGCGATCGCCCGCAATTCTCTGCCGGCCGCATCGTGCAAGGTAAAGGAAACCTCGGCCTCATCATACGGCTCGGCTCGGCTCTCCCCGCCTGGAAAGATCAGGTACGCTGCGGCCAGCCACGCGCCGAGGTGAAGGGTGACACGGCCCTGGTCAATCGGGTCCGCGAAAGATTGCAGGGAGACCGACTGGGTCGCGCGCGATGCGACATCTGCGGCGCCGCCGGCAAAAAAACTATCGCCGGAATAGGCCTCCAGCTGGGTCAGGCCTGTGACCGCCTCCAGCGCGCCCGAAACCTCCCAATCCGTGAGCCCGGCCTCGGCTCCTGGGTTGAGCAGGAGATTCGTAAGACAGGCATACGTCCTGCCCGTGGCCCTCATTCCCGTCTCGCCGCCGCGCGCGACGACACCGGCAACGATAAGCTCATAAGTCTCTCCAGGCTCATGGGCAGACGTACGCAATCTCACCCTGCGGCGATGACGGTCTACCCTGGCTCGCAGAACCTCGACAGCCGGACCCGCGCCGCCAAGACGGCGGATACTGTAGCGCTCGGGCCGCGCTGCGCTGGCCGGGTCAACCTCGCGGTCAAAACGAAGCTCCAGCAGCTCGGAGCCAAAGACCGCGTCTACGATGAAATCCTGCGGAGGATCGACAAATATCGGCTCCGTCAACATCATGCTGAAGACCACCGGGCGATGGTCGGAAAGCACCGGCGCCAGCTTCGGAATATGGGCGTCCACCGGAAACATGCCGCCCGCCGGATCATACATCAGGAGGTCAATCAGCTGATGGCCTTCCGCGCCGGCAAAGCCTGTAGCGGGCCATGTTGTACGCTCCCCGGGGCGCACCCCCAGGTCGGTCCAGGCGTCATTCAACGCGCTCTCGAGGATAATATTCTGCGTCGAGTAGTGCTCATCATTGAAATCTCCCAGCAGGATCTTCCGTGGATTAGCGTCAGCGGGAAGAATCTCGTTAACGATGTGCCGGTTTTCCCGATCGCCCGACTGGTCCCATGAGTTGTGAATGCCGTAGATGGACACCGGTACGCCGCGGAGCATTGCGGTCGCGCGGATAACTCCGCGGCCGGTGGGAAGAGGAATCCTCTCCACCCCCTCCAGCGGCTGCCGCGCCAGGACCACCTTGAAACGATCTGTCGGGGTAAAATAATCCAGCCCCGTCTCAGCAGCTACCATCGCGAGATAGTCCTGGTCGGGAACCTCCTGCAAAGACAGAAGGTCGAGATTCAGACCGGCAAGAAACCGGCCCACAACCCGGGGGCTTGCCTCGAGTCCCCCGTGGACATTGTAGGTCGCCAGGCGCACCACGGAACGACGCGGGGCTCCATCCTGCCAGGCAGCGGCCCGCAACGGCAGCAGCAAGAGGATAGACAGAAAAACTGGATGGATGAAGCGGCTCACCTGGATGCTCTCGAAGTTGAATTTCAGACCCACTATCGAGAATACCACGAATACCGCCGACATCCCGTCATTCGATGTCGGCACGCTCAAATGCCCTATTTAAGCAGGAACTCCCGAACCTCGTCCGAGGTGATCTGCTCAGCCAGTTGCCTCAGCTCGTCGAGAATGCCCGGATTGACCCGGCGCAGCTGGTTGATAAAGAGCTTCTTGTCTGGAAAGCTCACCCTGGAGTTCAGGTAGCGGCGCGCCTCCGGGGCAAAACCTTCGTGCCTGGGGATCGCAAAATAGGCCCTGATGGCCTTTGAGTAGGTGAGGGCATCCTTGGTCCAGGTAAGCTCCCTGAAAACCTGCTCGACGCCGGGGGCCGACATCCTTGCAAGTGTCACCAGGGCCTGGCTCACCGCGCCGCCGTAACGCCGCATGTTCTGGGAGACAAAATGTTTCAGCACCCGCACAGCATCCTTGTCATCGCGAGCTCCAAGATGAAGCAGCAGCGCGGAATGCGCCTGGAAATCGGTCGCCTGCGCGAGCCTCTTTTCGACAATGTCAATTGGCAGGAAATAGCCCAGGGACTCGGCAGCCGTGAACAGCAATCTCAAGCGCTTATCGCCGCCCCGAACCAGCTGCAGGATCTCAGCGGTGAGGTCCTCCTCAAGGTCGGGGAACCTCCCGCGATGAAACGCGAGGAAGACCGGCAGAAAGCTGTAGAGATAACCACGCAAAACGGTGCGGGTCGTCTTCCTGGTCGCGCTTAAATAGCTGTGAGCCAGCCGCGCCCACCCTTCTTCCTGCAGCATAGCCAGGTGCATGAGGGCGAAGGCGAGATCGTAGCGACCCACCAGCCTCTTTGCCAGTGACGGGTTCTTGTCCAGGGCGTGAAGGAAGTCCTGCAGCACCTCGTGGCCCTTGTCCCCGGCCGCCAACTGCTCCTGAATCGCGCCCACAAGGCCAGAGCCATCACCCTTGACCGCCAGGGCGAGAAGGCCGTCTATGGTTTCCTTCGAGGTGGAGCCGGGAGGGCCCTCAGCCTGGGCCCAGGGGCCGGTGTGAAAAGCTTCGGCGTCCTCCCCCTCAACAGCGGGTGGGGGTGACGGGCTGCCCCGCTTCGCCAGCTCTGCGGCGATGGCCTCTTCGAGCGAGTGGATTCTCTTCTTGAGGCGCTGGATCTCTTCCGTCACATCTCCCCGAGTACGCGGCGATGGCGGGGGGGCTGCCGGGAAAGCGACCGTCAGCGCCAGGACAAAAACGCCTGCGACGGAAAGAGCCCTCCTCCTAGCCAGCTTCTCAACCCTCATCGCCAGCCTCCTTCTTCGCACGCGCCGCGGCCTTCTCGAGGATGGCCTTCGCCTTCTCCGCCCTGACCTTCCCGGACTCTTTGATGAGCTGCTGGTAGATGGCGGGGCTGTTGCGCTTGAGCTTCCCCAGGATCAGGGTCTGCTGGGCAACGGTGACCTCAGAGTTCAGGTAGCCGAGAGCCCGCTCGAAATCGGCCGGCTCCCGGGGGTGGCCGAAATAATAAAAGGTCGCCGCCTTGCGAATGGCGGGGTTCTTGTGTCCTACAAACCGCAGAGCGAGGCCCTTGCGGCCGGCGGCATCGAGATCGACGATGTGTTTCAGCGCCTGGCTCACGCCCTGCTGCAGGGCGTCTCCTCCCTCTTCAACAAACTTGATCATCGCCTGGAGGCCCTCATCTCCGCGGCCGGCGAGATGGGAGAGGACCGCGCCGTGAAGAGAACGCTTCTCCTCGCTGTAGAGAATCGGCAGCATCGAATCGACCGGCGGCTTGAACTGCAGGTCCCGCATCGCCAACATCAGCTTGTAGAGATAGTCGCCGCCCTTTTGCAATTGAAAGACAATATCCTCCTTGAGGAACTGGCGCAGCTCAGGATACTTGCCTCGGTGATAGTTGAGAAAGACCGGTAGAAAATTGTAGAGCTCCCGGCGAACAAAAGAGCCTGTCTGCTCCCGTGTATTGCGAATCATGTAAGCGCAGAGAGCCGCCGTTTCTCCCGGATAGATCGCCACCAGCCGGAGCATGGCGAATACCAGGCGGGAATCATGAGTCAGGGTAAGAATCTTCTCGTGCTCCTGGTCACACGCGATGAAAAACTGGAGGAGCTCCCGGTGGCCCTTCTCTTCTCCCAGGAGGCGCTTTTCCATCGCCGTGTACAGGCCCTGCCCATTGAGACTGTCAAGATGTCCCATCAGGGCCACCTGCGCGCCACCACCCGGCGGCGTATTCTTGTCCGCAAGGCTTGCAAGCTGCGTTTCGAGCGCTGCGGCCCGGGTGCGAAGCTTCTCGAGCTCTGCCGCCTCCGGCGGCCCTTTCGGCCCGGGAGAGGGCTGCGGCGAGGGCTCCTTCTGCGAAGGCGAAGCGTTCGGGGGAGCCTCCCGGCGGCAAGACCCTGCGGTCAGAGCCAGGAGCGCCGCAACCGTGAAGGTCGCCCCAATAGTTCTGAGTCGGCCACATCTTTCGTGCATCACGACGACATCATTGCATGGCGCCGTTTCGCTGCAAGCATCTTATGGACGCTCTTTGCCCTGCGAAGATGCACCTGCGCCCTGTGCGGCCAGCTGCGCCTGCAGGGCCTTCAACCGCGAGCTGTCTGGATGGCTGTCAAGGCCGGACTGAACCAGCCTCCGTGCTTCGTCAAGACGAACATGCAGCTTCAGAAAGATCTCCGCCATCCCGTAAAGCGCGGCTTCGCTGCCGCCCTCTGCAGCCAGCAGGCGTCGAAGCAGGCGAAGCCTGAAAAACACATCCCGGGGCCGGCTCATTATATTCAGCAGGTTTTTCAACACGATTACGTTGGCCGGGTCGAGGTCACTGGCCAGAAAAAGATAGTCGTAGGCACCGCGTTCCCTGAACTTCGCGCAGGCCGTGGCCAGGTCGGCGTAGATCCCCGCGGAGGCCGCGAAGGGGCTCTCCTGGAGCCGCGACTCGAGCTGATCGATCCTCGCCTGGTTCGCCTTCATCTCTGCAAGCCGCTTGCGCGCCCACTCCTGCCGAGCCGTGTCCTTTACCCCGGGCCCCAGCAGCTCAGCATAGAGCTCGAGACGGCCGGGAGCTCTCTCCAGCTGGGCAACCAACGCCTCCAGAGCTCCGGGTTCGTGTCCGGAACGCCAGCCGGCGACCGCCTTATAGGCCGCCAGGTCATCGGGAACCTGGAGCCCCTGGCGCCCGCAGCTCTCCTCGGCGGCTTCAAAGACTTCCAACGCAGAGCCTGGATCGCCGCCCGACAGCAGCCAACGTCCCCTCCAATAGCTGGGCTCCCAGGCTGACGGTGACAGTTTCTGTGCCGCCGCGATGGCTTCGAG
>DODI01000574.1:0-3440 GCA_003509045.1 Planctomycetota bacterium
GTCATCTACCCGGGCTTCTTCGACTCCTACCAGCCGCTCGACATCGAACGAGCTGAAGGCACAAAGGGAAGCGCCTATTGGAACCCGGCGATTCGGCCACAACTGGACGTGAAGGACCATGTCGGCCGCGATGACTCGCTCAACGCCCAGCTTCGCAAGCAGGGAGTCACCGCGCGCCTGCTGGCGCCCCGGGGAGCGATCCTGCAGGGAACCAGTGTCCTGCTGAGTACCGCGAATAAGGATCCGACGCTGAGCGTCCTGCGCTCGGACGTCGGCCAGCACCTGCGACTCACCGTCCCACCGGGTGGAGGCCGTGGAAGCTACCCCAACTCACCCATGGGTTCGGTGGCGCTCGCCCGGCAGGCCTTTCACGACGCCGCCTGGTATTCAAAGGCCTGGAAATCCTACACGGCCGACTCCACCCTGCCACGCCCTGAGAAAAACGATGCTCTCGAGAAGCTGAGAAGCTATCCCGGCGGCGACCATCTTGTCATAGCCGATGGGATCAACGAGCTCTACGCGCTGCGGGCCGATCGCTTCGCCCGGGAGTTCAACCTGAGGCTCGCCCTCCTCGGCTCCGGCCAGGAGTACCGGCGTCTTGGCGAGCTCACGAAGGCGGGCCGAACGGTCATCCTGCCCCTGAATTTCCCCAGGCCCCCAAACGTCGGGACAGCCGAAGCCGCCCTCGATGCTTCTCTTCGCCAACTGATGCACTGGGACCTGGCCCCGGAGAACCCGGCGAGGGTCGCGCGCGCCGGAATCCCCATAGCCTTCACCACCAATGGCCTTGAAGGACCCGGCGGCTACCTTGCCGCTGTGCGAAAAGCCATCTCCCGCGGACTCTCGAAAGAGGCCGCGCTCAAGGCCCTGACCGTGACCCCCGCGGAGCTCTTCGGCGTAGCGGGAGAGCTTGGGACCATCGAGCCGGGAAAGATCGCCAGCTTCTCCGTGGCCACGGGCGACATCTTCGAAAAGGACACGAAGATCACCGAGACCTGGGTCTCCGGCGAGCGCTACCGCATCATCCTCCCCCCGCTGGAAGATCTCCGCGGACGCTGGGAGCTCAGGGTTTCCTCGGCCAACCCCGGCAGGTTCATCATGGAGATCACCGGCACCCCCGAGAGCCTGGCAGGAAATTTTGAGCTGCCCGGCAAGAAGAAGGAACAGCCCGAGGAGAAGAAGACCCGGAAGAAGAAGAAAAAGAAGTCGGCGGAGAAACCCGCCAAGGACGCGGCCGACAAGAGCAGGCTCGCCCATCTCGGCCTGCGTGATGCGCGCTTCAGCTGCGTCTTCTCCGCAGCAAGCTTCGGCAGGGAAGGAATCGCCCAGCTCTCGGCCGTCCTGCAGCAGGAGAAGGACGGCGGCACCACCCTGCTGGGAGACGTGACCTGGCCCGATGGAAAACGCAGCTCCCTGAGGGGAGTCCGCGTCGCGAAAAAAGAACCGGAAGAGAAAAAGAAACCGGACGAAAAGAAGAAGGACGAGAGAAAAAAAGAAACCGGTCCAGCCGCGAGCTACACGGTGAACTTCCCGCTCGGAGCCTTCGGGCGTGAAGCCGCGCCCCGGCAGCCCGCCCTCGTGGTTATTCGCGAAGCGACGGTATGGACCTGCGGAAAGCGCGGCATTATCGAGGAGGCGGACGTCCTCTTTGGCGAAGGAGAGATCCTCTTAGTCGGCAAGAACCTCACGGTCCCCGACACAGCCCTCGTCATCGACGGCAAGGGCAAGCACGTCACCCCGGGAATCATCGACTGCCACTCCCACATCGCCTCCGACGGAGGAATCAACGAGAGCGCCCAGGCGGTCACCGCCGAGGTCAGGATCGGCGATTTCATCAACTGCGACGACATGAATATCTACCGGCAGCTGGCCGGCGGCGTCACCTCGTCGAACATCCTGCACGGCTCGGCCAATCCCATCGGCGGCCAGAACCAGGTCATCAAGATGCGCTGGGGAGCCTCCGACGAGGACATGAAGTTCCGCGCGGCGCCGCAGGGAATCAAGTTCGCCCTCGGCGAGAACGTCAAGCAGAGCAACTGGGGCAACGAGTTCACCACCCGCTACCCGCAGACCCGCATGGGCGTCGAGCAGATCTTTCGTGATGAGTTCCAGAGCGCCCGGGAATACCGCAAGCGCTGGAGCGACTGGAAGGCGAAGCGCTCCGGGCTGCCCCCGCGACGCGACCTCGAGTTAGACGCCATCGTCGAGATCCTCGAAGGCCGCCGACTGGTACATTGCCACAGCTACCGCCAGGACGAGATCCTCGCTCTCATTCGGGTGCTCGACGATTTCGGCATCCGGATCGCCACCTTCCAGCACATCCTCGAGGGCTACAAGGTCGCCGACGCCATGGCCAAACACGGTGCGATGGGCTCCGCCTTCGCCGACTGGTGGGCCTACAAATTCGAGGTCTACGATGCGATCCCCTACAACGGCACCCTGATGCACGAGGCCGGTGTCGTCGTCTCTTTCAACTCAGATGACGCCGAGCTGGGCCGGCGCCTGAACCACGAGGCCGCCAAGGCGACCAAGTACGGCGGCGTCCCCCCGGTCGAGGCGCTCAAGTTCGTCACCCTGAACCCGGCCCGCCAGCTTCGAATCGACAGAAAGGTAGGCTCGCTGCGCAAGGGCCTCGACGCCGACCTGGTGATCTGGTCCGGACCGCCGCTGTCGATCCTGAGCCGCTGCGAGCAGACCTGGGTCGATGGGCGGCGCTACTTCAGCATCGAGGACGACCGCAAGAGCCGCCAGCAGGTAGCCGAGCGCCGCGCGGCGCTCATCCAGAAGGTGCTCGCCTCCGAGGATAAGATGCTCGCTCCCGGTGAAAAGATCCCCGAGGAGGCCGAGCTGTGGCCAAGCGAAGATGTCTTCTGCACCCACGGACACAAGGGAGGAGACAGATGAGACGATTTACCACGATAGCTCTCCTTCTTGCCATCGCCCTCAGCTGCCCGGCGGCGCTGCGTTCTTCCGACGAGCTGCCCGGAAAGCCGCAGAAGACCCCGATCCTCATCGAGGGCGGCACCATCCACCCGGTAAGCGGACCCTCCTTCGTAGGCTCCCTGCTCTTTGACAAGGGGCGAATCGTCGCTCTTGGCGAAAAGCTCGAGGCTCCTGCGGCGGCGAAGAAGATCGATGCCGCCGGCAAACACATCTTCCCCGGCTTTTTTGACGCCTACTCCCAGCTTGGCCTGAGCGAGATCAGCGCAGTCAGGGCGACCAGGGACCTCAGCGAAGCTGGAAGCATCAACCCGAACGTCAAGGCGCTGGTGGCGGTCAACCCCGACAGCGAGCTGATCCCGGTGGCGCGAGCCAACGGGGTCCTGCTGACCCTGACCGCTCCCTCCGGCGGCCTGGTCTCCGGCCTGGCGTCGATCATCCAGCTCGATGGCTGGACATGGGAAGACATGCTCCTGCCATCGGCTGGCGGCCTGTACATC
>DODI01000545.1:0-3687 GCA_003509045.1 Planctomycetota bacterium
AGTGAAACAAGAACTACCGCCAGGAATGAAAAAAGTCTCATCGACCTCATGTCTTTACCATCTCCGCAGGGGTAAACGCGTGTTGTGAAAAAATTAAAGGCCGTTCAGGGTAGTCAAACGGGGGCCGCCATCAAAACAAAAACAGAGGTCGTCCGGACTCTCGGAGATCTACCCAGAGAGGGTGAAGTCGATGGAGAAGGCCATCTCTCCGGCCTTGCCCTCCTTGCCCTCGGGGGCGCTCCCCTCGCCGGGGTACGTAACCGAGAGGGAGAGGGTCTCGCCCTTGAGGTAGTCCTCGCGGGCCTCGAGCGCGGCGCGCAGCTCTTCGCCGCAGGCAACCTGGAGCTCGATGCGGGCCTCGTAGGCGAGCCCGCGCTCACCGCGCAGCGAGTTGACGCAGGCGACGACCTCGCGCGCCCACCACTCCCCCACCAGCTCCTCGTCGACCGCGGTCTCGAGCACCAGCACCATGCCCTCGCCCGAGCGTGCCACGTAGCCCTCGCGCGGAGCGAGGTCCACCTCGATCTCCTCCGGGCTCAACTCGAGAGTCTCGCCAGCGACCTCCAGCTCGCAGACACCGCGCTCATCGAGCGAGGCGCGCAGGGCGGCGGCATCGGCCTCGAGCAGCGCCGCCTTCAGCTTCTGCACCAGGGCGCCGATCCGTGGCCCGATGACCTTGAAGTTGGGCTTGAGCACATACTCGACGTAGGTCTCGGCCTCCTCGGTGAAGCGGATCTCCTTGACGTTGAGCTCCTCCTCCACCAGCGGCAACAGCTCGGCCAGCGGCGCGGCGCGCGACATGTCAGCGAGGACGACCACCGCCTCGCGCAGCGGCTGGCGCACCCGGAGCTTCGCCTCGACGCGCGCGGCCCGCCCCAGCGCCACCAGCTCGGTGGCCACGGACATCTGCTTCGACAGCTCCTCGTCGACGATCTCCTCGTTCACCCCCGGATAATCCGTCAGGTGAACACTCTCGGGCTGCGAATCCCCGAAGGGGGCTGCCACCAGGTTCTGGTAAAGCACCTCGCTGAAGAAGGGAGTGAAGGGAGCGTTCAGCCTCGACACCGTCACCAGGCACTCGTACAGCGTCCAGAAGGCGTCGAGCTTGTCGTCCGTCATTCCCGAGCCCCAGAAACGCGCCCGGCTCCTGCGCACGTACCAGTTCGACAGGTTGTCGACAAAGGCGAAGAGCGCCCGGCTGGAGCTGAGCAGATCGTAGCTGTCCATGGCATCGGTCACGCGGCGGGTGGTGAGTTGCAATTCCGACAGGATCCAGCGGTCCATCAGGCTGCGTGAGCTGACCTCGGTGTAGCCCTCACCGGCAGCGAGGGTCGCGCCATCGGAATCCCTGGCCCCGCCGTTGCCCCGGGTCGGGTCGAAGCCGTCGATGTTGGCGTAGATGTTAAAGAAGCTGTAGACGTTCTGCAGGCGAATCAGGAAGTCCTTCTTCGCCTCCGCCACCCGGTCGAGCCCGTAGCGGGCGTTCGTCCACGGGTGTCCCTGGCTCAGGAAGTACCAGCGGATCGCATCGGCGCCATGGGTATCGAAGGCCTCGTTCGGGGAGGTGTAGTTCCCCAGGCGCTTGGACTCCTTGACTCCATTCTTATCGCAGACGTGGCCGAGGACGACGCAATTGCGGTAAGGATGCGGGCCCTCCCGGTCGCCGTGGAGCATGGTGCTCTCCGCCAGCAGCGAATAGAACCAGCCGCGGGTCTGGTCGATCGCCTCGGAGATGAAATCAGCCGGGAAGGCGGCAGAGAAATTCTCCTCCGAGCCCTCAACATGTGGATAGCCCCATTGGGCGAAGGGCATGGCGCCCGAGTCGTACCAGCAGTCGATGACCTCGATGACCCGGCGCATACGGCCGGCGGGATCCTCGGGCGATTCGTAGGTGACCTCATCGATATACGGCTTGTGAACCTGTAGATGCTCGGAGATGCCGGGGTCCTCCGCGATAGCCTTCTCCCAGGCCTCTGTTCCCTCGAGCCCGGGCTTCTCGAGCAATTCGGCGTAGGAGCCGATCGCCTCGGTATGCCCCGTCTTATCGCAGCGCCAGACCGGCAGCGGCGTTCCCCAGAAACGCTCGCGCGAGAGCGCCCAGTCGACATTGCCCTCGAGGAACTTCCCGAAGCGGCCGTCACGGATATGCTCCGGGTACCAGCTCACCCCGGAGTTGTTCTGAACCAGCTGGTCCTTGAACCGGCTCGTGCCGATGAACCAGGCCGGGCGGGCCAGCTGGATGAGCGGGTCATCCTTAGCCCGGGGGCAGTAGGGATACTCGTGGCGGTAGGACTCGCGGCGGAAGAGGGCGCCGTTTTCCTTCAAGAGGGCGATGATCTCGCGGTCGGCGTCCTTGCAGAATTTACCGGCGAGTTCCCCGGTCTCAGGTGTCATGCGACCCTGCTCATCAACGAGCTGCAGGTAGCCGAGCTCCTGCTCGCGCGCGATGCGGTAGTCATCCTCACCGAAGGCCGGGGCGATATGAACGATCCCGGTGCCGCTGCCATGTTCCTGGGAAGAGTCGATCACGACGAAATCACCCGCGATGATCTCGAAGGCCTTGCCGCCCTCGGGCTCCTTGAAATCAAACAGCTGGCAGTAGCGCCGCCCGAGAAGCTCTGAGCCGGGGAAGGGCTCGGAGAATACCGGTTCAGGAGCCGGGGCCTCCTCCTCCTCGCCCTTCTTCTTCGCAGGCGGGGCGAAGAGCTTTTCGGCGAGCTCCGCGGCGACAACCAGCCTCTCGCTCGAGCCATCCTCGCGCGCCGTCGTGACCTCGACGTACTGGCCTCCCTCGGCCACCGCCAGGGCGACGTTCGAGGGCAGGGTCCAGGGGGTCGTGGTCCAGGCGAGGTAGCTGAGGTCCGGGTCCTCGGCGTCGCGAAAGCGCACGTAGACGCTCGGGTCCTCCACATCGCGATAGCCCTCACCGACCTCGGCGGCCGACAGCGCGGTTCCGCCCTGGGGCCACCACCACACGACCTTGCGGTCCTCGTAGAGCAGACCCTTGTCAAAGAGCTCCTTGAGAGACCACCAGACGCTCTCGACGTAGCTCTTGTGGAAGGTCACGTAGGCCTCGGAGAGATCGACCCAGAAGCCGATGCGCTCGGTCAGCTCTTCCCATTCCTTCGTGTAGACGAAGACCGAGTCGACGCACTTGCGAATGAACTTCTCAACCCCGTACTCGAGGATGCCCTCCTTGCCTGAGATCTCGAGCGCCTTCTCGACCTCGATCTCAACCGGCAGCCCGTGGGTGTCCCAGCCCGCCTTGCGCGGAACCCGGAAGCCGCGCATGGTCTTGTAGCGCGGAAAGACGTCCTTGATGACCCTTGTCAGCACGTGGCCGTTATGCGGCATGCCGTTGGCCGTCGGCGGCCCCTCGTAAAAAACGAAAGTCGGCGAGCCGGCGCGCTGCTCGAGGCTCCTGGCGAAAATCTCCCGCTCTTTCCAGAAGGAGACGATGCTCCCCTCCTCGGCGGGAAAGTCATAACGTTCGGGTACTGCTTTGAAGACTGACATACTGGCTGATAGGCTATTAAGACCTTGTCTTCCAACGGAGGTTGAGAGTATATCGACCTGTCCGGATTTGGTGGAGAAAGAATCAGGATTTAAGCATTTACCGTTTAAAGGAAAATACAGCATGAAAACCTCTCAGTCTCGCCATACGACCTGCCCAGGCAGCTTGCCGGT
>DODI01000545.1:4085-5032 GCA_003509045.1 Planctomycetota bacterium
TGCCTCGTCATTCCGCTCACCGGCCTGATGGGTGAGACGGACTACAGCGAGCAGGTTATCGAAAAGGGCGATGGCCTCTTCGCAGGCAAGCTGGCTGTCATCGAGCTCAGCGGCGTGCTCTCCTCCGAAGCCGGGGGCTTCTTATTCACCAGCACCGACAACAGCGTCTCGAGCCTCAAGGCCCAACTTGACCTGGCCGCGGAGGACAGCAGCGTGCTGGGAGTCCTGCTCAAGATCTCGAGCCCGGGCGGCGAGGTAACCGCCTGCGACAACCTCTACCACGAGATAAAGAAGTTCAGGGCCGAGACCGGCAAGCCGATCGTCGCCTACATCGAGAACATCGGCGCCTCGGGTGGCCTCTACGCGGCGATGGGCGCTGACGCTGTCATGAGCCATCCAACGGCCATCGTGGGAAGTATCGGGGTCATCATGCAGAGCATGGACCTGAGCCGGGCGATCGCGGCCTTCGGAGTCGAGATGGACCCGATCAAGTCCGGCAAGATGAAGGATCTCAACTCCCCCTGGCGGTCGATCACGAAGGATGAACGCCAGGTGCTTCAGAAGCTGGTCGACGATATGTTCCAGCGCTTTGTCGATGTCGTCGACTCCAGTCGTAAAAAGCTCGACCGGGAAAAGGTGCTGGCTCTTGCCGATGGCCGCGTCTTCTCCGGCGTCGAGGCCGCAAGGGCAGGCCTGGTGGACGGGACGGGCTACATCGAGGACGCCGTCAGCGAGCTCACCTCCCGCCTCGACGGCGCGCAGCGCAAGCCGGCGCTCATTCGCTACACCAGGACCGCGGGCAATGGAGCCAATATCTACACCCAGGGAAGAGCGAAGACGGCGAGGGAGAACAGCATCACCCTGCGGTTTGATGGGTTTAACAACTCGGCAGGGCTGTACTATCTCTGGAAGCCAGGCCTTTAAAAAAAGGCGGCGGCTCTGGAAGC
>DODI01000213.1:0-2526 GCA_003509045.1 Planctomycetota bacterium
GAGCCGGGGAAGTCCAGGGTGCGATTGAAGCGCTCACTGCCGGAGATCCAGTGCCGGGGCTTCCTCTCGCCAAGAACTATGGTGTCAAAGAAGTCACCAGGCCCCTGGGTCCCCATCACTCCGCCACCTCTCTGGTTCACATCAGGAATCGTGAACCATACCTCGAGGGTCTTCGCCTTCAAATCGATGGGCAGGTTCGTGCTCTGCAGGTAGGACTTGTTGAGGACAACCATGCCGTCCTTATGCTGGATCTTGCCGTGCGATTTCAGGTGGAGTGAATTGAGGGAACACTTCAGATCACCGTTAAACTCCCAGGCCGCGTAGGGCTTCAGATCGACAGGCTTCTTCGAGCCGGCCTCTCTCTTGCGCTCGCCAAGAAGCCTCTGCCGCACCGGAGTGATCAACGCGTCCAGGTCGGAACGGGCAGCCTTGATGGCCGCCGCGAGATCTTTGCGCTGCTTTCCCCAGGCCCGGTTCTGCTCGGCTCGCTGGCTGTTATCGATCTTCGGCACCTTCAGATCGGATGTGTACCAGGTTCTGAGGAAATCGCTCTGGTAGCTGAAGTCCGGTGAGATGAGCTCAATAACCGATCGGTCCTCAATGAATACCGTATCAAAGAGCAGCAGCGGCTCGAGCACCATCTGCAGGCTGGCCGGGTTGTTCTTATCGAGGGTGAAGAGACGGTGCTTCTTCGGGTCCGGCGTCACTGCCAGGAGGTTCTCCAGCTGCATCCACTGGGCGGGGAAGGTGTCGAGAAATCGTTCGATTTTCGGGTCGGCAAGCATCCTCTCCATGGTCTTCTGCAGGGTCGCGGGATCTGCCAGCTTGCCGCTTTCGGCCAGGCGCAACAGCTCCGGGTCCGGGATGCTGCCCCAGAGAAAAAAGGACAGGTTGGAGGCCAGCTCAAGCTGGTCGGTTCCGCCTTTTTCAGGGCTGTAGCGGTAGAGGAACAGGGGAGATGAAAGCGCCGCCGATGCGACCTTCTTCATCGCGAGGGTAAAGGGCATCCCCTGCCGGATCTTTGCAAGGCCGTAGCTCGCGTACCTCGACAGGGTCTTGCCGTCAACCGCTCCACGGAAGGTGTTCTTGAGAAAAGGCTCCAGTCGCTTGCTGACCTCCTCTTCCATCCTGGCACCCGCGGGAGGCTCCTTAAAGAGCTCGTCCCAGACCCCGACATTCTCCTGGTTAAAATCAGGGCTCTCGAGAACTGAAACACTGAGCCTCAGGAAAGCATCCAGGAGAAGAGGGGAGAGAGTCAGCTGGTTGGCTTGGTTGTCAAAGCCATGCGCGGCGCGAAGATCCCTGGGAAATGCAGCGACATCTCTGAACCCACCCTGCTCGAGGAGCGACAGGCAGGCGACCTCTACCTTTTCCGGCATCTTGCCGTCGCCTTGAGCGAGGTAGTTCCCCTGGCGGGTCATCAGCTTCTCAGGCAGCCTGAAAACATCTTTCTTCAGCTTGAATAGATCCCGGATCGAGTTGTTGTATTGGAAGCGGTTCAGTCGCCTGACCTGGGCTCTCTCCGCTTTCTTTCCGGAGGTCGATTGCGCCAGCATCTCCTTCAGCGCCGCGAGGAGCTTTGGGCGAGCCCCGACTTCAAGCCCGGGCTCATCCTCCGGCGGCATGTCGTTGCCATCGATGACCTCGATCAATTCCTTGATCAGCTTCGGCCTGGCCAGGAAGTCCTTCTCGGTCCGGATTTCCTTGAGATTGACCTTCCCCTTGACCTTCTTCCCGCCGCCATGGCACTTGATGCATTTGGCGGCAAAAAGGGGCTTCAGAAAGCTGTCAAAGTCCCCGCCCGCCTGGATCTTCTCCATGCCGCCAAGGACTATAAGCAGGAGGAAACTGCAATAGATGCGCTTGCTTGCTTGCATGGACGACCTCAGGTCCACATGTCTGAGAGGAGGCCCGTGCTGTCGGCAAAGGAGTCGATCTCCAGCCCCATGAGCTTCGCGATCGACAGCCACATGTTGGAGTTGAGGGTGCCGCTCTTACACCTGATAAAGCGCCCCTGCTTGACCTGGCCCTGCGCCTTGCCGGCAACGATCATCGGCAGGTCAAAGTACTGGTGCGTGGCCCCATCGCCGAGGGCAGCACCGTAGGTGACAATCGAGTTGTCCAGCATGGAGCTGCCGTCAGACTCCCTGACTTCTTTCATCCGCGAGAGGACATAGGCGTATTGTTCCATGTGGAAGATGTCGATCTTCTGTACCTCTTTATAGCCGTTGCCCTTCTGGTTGTGGGTCATGTTGTGATGCTGGACAGGCTTGTCGAAAACGCCTTCATACATCAGCGTGGCATCCCACCTCTCAGGACCGATCATAAACGTACAGATATTGGTAAGCCCCATCTGGAAAGCGAGGATCATCAGGTCAGCCTGCAGCCTGATGTACTCGCCCCTGGGCAGAATCTCATCGACAGGCTTCTTGAGATTGGAGTTGGTGATCATCTTCTGCATCTTCGAGATCCGGATCTCGATATCGCGAATCATGCCCATGAACTCATCGAGTGTTCGCTGGTCAT
>DODI01000548.1:0-2938 GCA_003509045.1 Planctomycetota bacterium
CTACAGGATGGGTTTTTGCCGGCCTCAGGTCAACAGTCACTCCGTCAATGGGATACATGCGCCAGCTTCCGTTTCGCGGTTGAAATTGACCTTTCCGAGCTGATTCTTGCAGTGGCTGTCTCAGGATGAGGTGGATAAGATGGCCGCATGAACAATGAACCGGGAAACCAGCAGTCTTCAGCCGGTTCCGGGGCGGTCCCCGGGGCGACCGGGCTGCTCGAGACGCATTTCCACATGCGCCTGTCGCGCGAGTGGGATGAGCGCTTTGAGAAGCTCTTTCGCCAGGGCGGTGTCGCCAAGTGGTACAGCGGAGTGGGAAGCGAGGCGACCACGGTCGCCTCCGCCGGTTGCCTGCGTCCCGATGACGCGCTGCTGACGATCCATCGCGACAGCGGGGCGATCTTGCGTTATTACGCCTCCTGTGAGGACCTGGTTCCGGGACTGTTGCCGGTGGAGAACCGTCACGGATGTGAGAAAGGCAGGGAGCTGCTCTACCGCCTGGCCTGCCAGCTGCTCGGCCGCGCCGATGGTTTCACTGGCGGCTACGATCGGTCGTTTCACTACGCCCATATCGAGGAGGAGACGGGGCTCAAACATATCGGCATGATCAGTCACATGGGCGCCATGATTCCCGTGGCTGCGGGGGCGGCACTCGCTTTCAGGCAGCAGGGCAGCGACCGGGTCGCCTTGAATTACATCGGAGATGGCGGAACCTCGACAGGGGAATTCCACGAGGGCCTCAACATGGCGGCGGTCCTCGACGCCCCTCTCGTGCTGGTGATTCTCAATAATCGCTACGCCTTCAGCACGCCGACGCGGGAACAGTATCGCGCCGAGAGCCTGGCAGCCCGGGCTGCGGGCTATGGCATCGAGGGGATCCAGGTCGACGGCAACGATCCGCTCGCGGTCTCCGCCGCGGTCTCGGACGCGACGGCGCGTGCGAGGGGCGGTGGCGGTCCGACCCTCATCGAGGCGATGCTGGGCAGGATGCGAGGTCACTCCGAGGGAGATGACTCGCTTGGGATACTCGAGGAGTCGGAGCGGGAGCGCTACGAGAGCGAGGATCCGGTCTCCTGTTTCGAGTCGAGCCTGATGGAACAGGGTGTCGCGACGCTGGAATACCTTGAAAAGGTACGGAGCATCTGCTCCGAGCTGGTTCTCGAGATTGTCGACGAGGCGGCAGCCTCGGAGAAGCCGGAGCTGGTTGGCGGGGCACGGTCCGTTTTTTCGATGGCCGCCGGCGATGGCGATACGGGGCCGCTGGGCAGGCGTGAGCGCGATCCGGCCGAAGAGCTGACCTACCTGGATGCCATCTCGCTGGGCCTGGGTGACGCCATGGAGGAGGACCCGGAGGTCTTCCTGATGGGACAGGATATCGCCGCCTTCGGAGGAGCTTTCAAGGTAACCCGGGGGCTGCTGGAAGAGTTCGGGGAGAAGAGGGTGCTGAACACCCCGATGGCCGAGGCCGGCATGATCGGTATCGCCTCGGGTGCCGCGCTGCTGGGCGGAAGGCCCGTGGTCGAGATGCAGTTCTCTGATTTTGTCAGTTGCGGTTTCAACCCGCTGGTGAATGTGGCGGCCAAGTTCTACTATCGCACCGGGCTCGAGGTGCCGCTGGTCATCCGTCTTCCCTCCGGCGGCGGGGTCGGAGCCGGACCCTTCCATTCCCAGTCCCTCGAGGCGACGTTTCTCCACGTTCCGGGTCTCAAGGTGGTCGCTCCGGCATCGCCGGAGGACGCCTACGTCCTTCTCCGCGAGGCGATCAGGGATCCCAATCCCGTCCTGTTCTTCGAGCACAAGTACCTCTACCGCCGGGTGAAGGCCGGGCTGCTGCCGGGTTCGCTATCTGTCGGTCCGGGTGTCGAGGCCCGCGCCCGCGTTATTCGTCGGGGTGAGGACGTCACCGTTGTCGCCTGGGGGTGGATGGTCCACAGGGCTCTCGCGGCTGCCGAGCTGCTCACCGAGGAGGGGCTCTCGGTGGAGGTGGTCGACCTGCGGGTGCTGGCTCCTCTTGATGAAGAGACGGTGCTTGAGTCGGTCGGTCGTACCGGCAGGGTCCTGGTGGTACACGAGGCGCAGCTGACCGGCGGCTTTGGCGGCGAGCTTGTCGCACGGATTGCCGATCGGGCCTTCGATTCGCTCGACGCCCCGGTGAGAAGGCTGGCCTATCCTGACCACCCTGTTCCGTTCAACAAGGAGCTCGAGGCCGAATGCCTGCCGGATGAGGAGAGCATCGCCGCAAGTCTTCGGGAGCTCGCCGCCTGGTAGGTCTCTTCTTCGGCCCGCGGCCGGAGGTTCTTTCGACAGGAATCGCCGGGTCTGTTATGAAAGAGTCCGCATTTACTGGAGATTGTCCTTTTTTCGAGTTTTTTAAGAAACATGTCTGAAGAAAAATCCAAGCCCAACCGCCTGGTCGATTCGACCAGCCCCTACCTGCAGCAGCATGCCCACAACCCGGTGGACTGGTATCCCTGGGGAGAAGAGGCGCTTGGGAAGGCAAGAGAGCTTGACCGCCCGATCTTCCTCTCGGTCGGCTATTCCTCCTGCCACTGGTGCCATGTGATGGAGCGGGAGTCCTTCGAGAACGTTGAGGTCGCGAAGGTGATGAATGAGAACTTTATCAATATCAAGGTGGACCGGGAGGAGCGCCCCGACATCGATGCTCTCTACATGAATGCCGTGCAGATGCTCGCCGGGCAGGGAGGGTGGCCGATGAGCGTCTTCCTGACACCGGATCTCAGGCCCTTCTGGGGGGGGACCTATTTCCCGCCGAAGGGTCTCTACCAGCCTGGCGGCGAGGTCATTCGTCCCGGCTTCATGGACATCCTTCTCTCTCTCTCGAAAGCCTACAGGGAGACTCCCGACCGGATTGAGGATACCGCCCGACAGGTTCTCGATGGGCTCTGCCGGGCAGAGAGCCACTCGGTTGAGGAATTGC
>DODI01000496.1:0-10945 GCA_003509045.1 Planctomycetota bacterium
TGTCTGCCAAGCAGGTACTCGAAGAGCTGCGCAAGTCCCGTGATGGACAGAAGGCGGCCTCCAGCTACTACGCCAAGCGTGGAGATGAGGCGATGCAGCGCGGTCGTTATGTCGAAGCTTCCGAGTTCTATCTCCAGGCCGTCAAGAGTCACACGACTCCTGAGAATCAGAAGAAGCTCGACAAGGCGCGTTTTATGCTCAACGAGCGTCCCGGTGAAGCGGGGTCGCTCGCCGATGATCTCTTCGCGCGGGAGAAGGTTCGTAAGGACCAGTACCTTGCTGAGATCAACCTGAGCCTCGACAAGGCCCGCAAGGCCCTCGCGGGTCGAAAGGTTGAAGATGCCCTCAGGTACGCTTCCCTCGCCGCGGATAATATCGCCCTCGACCCCGAGCACGCAGGTGAAGATCTTCGCAAGGAGGTCCGCAGCCTGCTGGATACCATTCGCAAGAGCAAGCGCGATGTAGAGCGTGCCCGGCAGGATGCCCAGGTGAACCAGGCTACCGCGATCGCCAGCAGCGAGCTTGACGAGGAGCGTCTCCGCCGTCGAGAGCAGGTCCAGGACCTGCTGCGCAAGGCTCTCCAGTCGATTCGCCAGAGTGAGTATCGCAAGGTCGTCGAGATCTGTGAGACCGTTCTCAAGCAGGAGCCTGAGAACAAGGTTGCTTCCTTCTGGCTGAGAAGCGCCAACGAACGTCTGCTCAAGGAGCGTGAGCTGAAGATCATCCAGGATCGCATCGAGGCTCGGAAGGTTCTCGACAGGAATTTCGTCGAGGGGACTACGCCCTACGAGGATATCTTTGTCTTCCCCGAGGATGAGTACTGGCAGAGGGTTCGTCTTCGCCAGGAGCGCATGGAGATTCGTCGTATAGAAGATCCTGAGCCGATCAAAAAGATCAAGACGGCCCTGGAGACAACCAAGATTGACGTCAGCTTCGAGGATTCCCCGCTTCGCGATGTGATTGATCACTTCCGCTCAGTGGTTGGAATTAATATCCTCATCGATCCGGCGGTAGATCCCGATGACGAGGCTCTCCAGGTCTCGCAGACGGTCAACCAGCTGACCGCGATGAGCGCCCTGAAGCTTATCCTGTCTTCCAAGGAGCTCGGACTTACCTTCCAGGAGAACACGCTCGTTATCACGAGCGCGGATGAGGCCAGCGAGCCGACCGAGTTCGAGGTCTACAATGTTTCCGATCTCTTGATGAAGATCCGTGATTTCGCCTCTCCTGAGATTCGTCTCAAGAGCTCGGCGGATGACCAGGACTCTCCGATTGAATTCACAGATGACAGCTTCGAGGAAGAAGAGGATCTCGATCCCGAGGGTCTCATCGAGCTCATCATGGAGAGCACGGGAGGAGATGACGTATGGGATGGCGAGGTCAACAGCATTGAGCACCAGCGCAGCCAGCTCCTGGTCAACGCGACCAGGGACCTGCACCGGAAGGTGCTCGACGTCCTCGGGAACCTGCGTGAAGATTCCGACCTGTATGTCGTCATCGAGGCGCGCTTTATCGATATCCACGATGACTTCCTTGAAGATATCGGTGTCGATTCCCGCAGCCTCGGAGCCGTGAACAACCTCGGTACTCCGCATGCCGGCGTTCTCAACGTTTCCCAGGGCGGAAATGATCTGGGTATCGTCGAGGGTCCCGATGGGGTTCCTGCCGACGTGTTCCTTGTCCAGGGTCTCGAGCGCTGGGCCGGTCGTGTTCAGCATATCGTGGACGGATTCACCGGTGTGATCACAGGTGAGAGGCTCACTGCCGGCAGTGGTATCGGCGGCGGAACCTTCCAGGCGACCTGGATTGAACCTTTCCAGGTCAACGTCATTATTCGCGCGGTCCAGGAGCAGCAGAACGTTCGCGAGCTTACCGCCCCGATCGTTACCGCTCACAATAATGAGCGTGTATATGTTTCAGTTGTTACCCAGCGCGCCTATATTTCCGATTATGAGCTGGTCAGTGGTGGTACCGGGTTCGCGATCATCGAGGTCGCTGACCCGGTCGTGCAGACCTTCCAGGAGGGTGTCATTCTTGATGTCGACCCCACGATCTCGCACGACAAGAAGTACATCACTCTCGATGTTCGTCCGACTCTCGCTACCCTGATCGGCGGCGTCATCTCGACGATCCAGATCAGCCTCGGTAGCTTTACGAACGTCGCTACCCAGGTGCCGATCGGTATTCCTGAGATTTCCCTGCAGCAGTCCTTCACCTCGGTGACGGTGCCCAATGGTGGTACCGTGCTGCTTGGCGGTTTCAGGAGTCTCAACGACCGCAAGTTCGAGTCTTACCTGCCTCTGCTCGGCAAGATTCCTTTCCTGAAGAATCTTGCCCGCAGGAAAGCTACGCTCGACGAGCGTCGAAGTCTGGTGATTCTCCTTACCGCGCGGATCGTCGATCTCCGCGGCGCTGAAGAGAAGAGGTTTAATCCCTGAGAAGGTGATCACTTACCTTCCGGGGTGGCCCGTTGATCAAGGAGTACCTTCCTTGATCAACGGTTTTTTTTTGTTTCTGGCCGTTTCAGAGCGCACTTATTACGGTTTTAGCGATAGATTTTCCGGTTCTCCTAGCAGGGCTCTAAGGTATTAACCGGCTTCTTCCGATATATTGATAAAACCAAGGGACCTCTTATCCATGCCCAAGCTTCAAGCCATTTTTTTCGACATAGACGACACGCTCTACTCGACGAGCGAATTCGCGGAGTTGGCGCGTTCGGCGGCTATCGATTCGATGATCGATGCCGGCCTGAACCTGGATCGGGAGGCGATTCGCGAAGAGCTTGACGAGGTGATTCACGAGTTCAGTTCGAACTATGAGCATCACTTCGACCGGCTCCTCCTGCGGACTCCGCGACGGTATTACAAGGGCATCAATCCGGCGATTATCGTCGCTGCCGGGGTGATGGCCTATCACGAGACCAAGTCCAGGCGGCTGGCTCCGTACGAAGATGCTATCGAGGTGCTCCGATTGCTCTCCTCGAAGACCGACCTCCTGTTGGGAGTGATCAGCGAGGGGCTGGAGGTGAAGCAGGCTGAGAAGCTGGTCAGGATGAGGATCACACAATTTCTTTCGCCCAACGCGATCTTTATCAGCAACCAGCTCGGCATCTCGAAACCCAATCCCAAGCTCTACCAGCGTGCCTGCAGTGACCTGAACCTCAGGCCGGCTGAGAGTATGTATGTCGGAGACAATCCTCTACACGACATCGACCCGCCCAATTCGATTGGCATGGTCGCCGTTCGAATGAGGAGAGGCGGAAAGTATTACCACGAAGAGAGCAACTCCAAGCCCGCCCGGGTGGTCCAGAATTTCTGGGACTTCCTTGATTACCTTGGCCAGGAGTTCGACATCAAGGTTTGAGCCCGGCCCTCCGGGAATCCCACGACGATGATACAAAATCACTCCTCGCAACCGGTTGATCGGAAGGCTCCGGAGATCAGTGTCGTCATACCTGTTCTCGATGAAGGTGAGACCGTGCGCCAGGTCTACCAGGGCCTTCGCGACACATTCGGGAGCGATTGTGAAATCATCTTTGTGGATGATGGCAGCCGAGATTCCACCCGGGATGAACTGGCCGTTCTGCTGGCGGAAGATCCAGCTCTGCGCCTCATCGCTTTTCATCGCAATCATGGAAAATCAGAGGCCCTGGGCGCCGGCTTTCGGCGGGCCCGAGGCCGCCTTGTCGCGACACTGGACGGCGACCTCCAGGATGATCCGGCGGAGCTTCCCCGGCTGGTCGAGAAGCTTGAGCAGGGCTACGACCTCGTGGTCGGCTGGCGGCGTAAACGAAAAGATGATCTCTTCAAGATCTATGGATCCAGGATCTTCAATAACCTGGCGGGGCGTCTTGGAGGGGTGCGCCTGCACGATATCAACTGCGGGATGAAGGTCTTTCGCCGGGGAGTTCTCGAAGACCTCCTGTTGACGGGTGGATTTCACCGGTTCCTTCCCCTGCAGGCGCATTGGAAGGGCTACCGGGTATCCGAGCAGGAAATCGAACACAAGCACCGTGAACATGGAGATTCCAAGTACACCAGGACAAAGGGCTTCAGGGGACTCCTCGATCTCTTCGTTATTCTCTTCCTGATGCGGTTCGAGGGCCGCCCTGGTCGTTTCTTCGTCGGTCTTGGAACGGTCTGCGCGGTGGCGGGTTTTGGAGTTTCCGCCTATATCGCAGCCATTCGTTTCATCGATGGGAATATCCAGTCAAAGTATCCCCTCATGGCCCTGGGCCTCGGGCTGCTGGTTTTCGGATTCCAGATATTCACACTCGGGCTCTTTGGTGAGCTGCTCTCCTATCATTTTCGCAGTGTCAGGTCTGTTGAGCCGGTGGTCATCGAATACAGCCAGCCGGAAGATTTCGCTGGCGAGTCTTCCGTTGTCGGCGAGTCGACAGGAACCGGGGAGCCCGGTACGACATGAGGCTGCGTTTCCTGGTCTTGACGGCAGCTTATCCCAGCCCCCGCGAACCCGGGCGAGCCATCTTCATCGAGAACCTGAATCGGGCTCTGTTAGAGGAGGCCGCCGGCGAGCTCTCGCTCACGGTCGTCGCTCCCAGGGTCCATCCTCTCGACCCGGCCTTCGAGCTTCGCTCAGGGATTGAGGTTCGACGCTTTCCATATCCCTCGGGAGGGAAACGGTTGAAGGAGCTGAGCTCTCCCGGTCCGCTGGCCCTGGGCGGCTATCTGCTCTCCGGCCTGGCCCGGGTCCTCTGGGAGGCGCGCAGGGGTGATTACGATGCGCTGCTCTGCCACTGGACGCTGCCAGCGGGCCCCATCGCCTGGTTATCATCGTTTTTTCTCGAGAGTCCATTCTTTCTCTTTGCCCATGGCTCGGACCTGAACCGGTACGCCGCCAGGTCTTCCTGCCTACGGCTGGCCTCACGCCTGGCCCTTGGGAAAGCTTCCGGGGTTTTCGCTGTCAGTGAGGATCTGCGGGAGTCGATAGAGACGGGCTATTGTCCGCCTGCCCGTCACCTCGAGGTTGTCGAGATGGGCGTGGGAGATGAATTTCTGCCGGCCGACCGAGCTGAGGCCCGCTTGGGGCTATCCCTTTCCGCTGGATTGGATGTTCTATTTGTCGGGGACCTTGTCGAAGACAAGGGCGTGGGCGATCTGCTGGCGGCCCGCAGGCTGCTTGCGGACTGCGGGGTGGATTTTCGTCTTCATTTCGCCGGCGGCGGGCCGTTGGAGAAAGAGATTTCTGCTGTGGATGGGTGTGAACTACTGGGGACCCTGTCGCCGGAGGAGCTTGCTCGCTGGTACCGCGCCGCTGACCTGCTGGTGCTTCCGTCTCATTCAGAGGGCTCCCCGCTGGTGGTGATGGAGGCTCTCTCCTGCGGAACTCCGGTCCTGGCCACCAGGGTGGGGGGTGTGCCTGAGCTGATCGAGCCCGGCAGGAATGGTGAGCTGGTCAATCCGATGCAGCCGGAAATGCTGGCTGGGAAACTCGGGGAACTGCTTGAGTCGCCGGATACTCTCGAGAAAATGCGCGAGGCGATCCTGGCCGACAGCAGGGATTTCAGCGCCCGGCGCTGCGCCCGCAGGGTCTGCGAATCTTTGCGCAGGACGCTCGGTGCCGGGGGTGAGACCGCATGACCGACACAGCTACCCGTTACGACAGCTATTGGCGGCTCCGTGATGAGAGCAGGACAAAGGCCAGGAGCCGTTCCAGGGTATTCCTCGCCTTGCGGCTGCTTGAGGAGGCAGGCTGTGTTTCGCGGGAATCTTTGCCGCTCAGCCTTTACGAGATCGGCTGCGGTCCCGGGTGGGCTCTTGAGGTTTTTCGCGAGGCAGGCTTTGAGGCACGGGGGTGTGATGTGTCCCCGGAGGCTGTCGATCGCGCCAGGGAGCTCGGTTTCGAGGTGAGGTGCCGGGATATTGAGGAGGGAGGCGAGGAAGATCCGGTCGTTAGCGGTGTCGTGGATGTGCTGGTCTGCCTGGAGGTCCTGGAGCACTTGCGCGAGCCTTCCGCTGTCCTTGAGAAGATGCGCGAGGCTCTTTCCGCCGAGGGCTGTCTGGTTATTTCCCTTCCGAATGAATACCATCTCATCAGTCGGCTGGCGGGGCTGTTCGGCCGTTCACCGTTGGGTGGACCGGATGATCCGCACCTGCATCATTTTGAGAGAGCTTCTGCCCTGCGGCTCTTCGAGGGGGCGGGCCTTGAGGTGCGTGGGCGTCTCGATGATTCGATTGTTCCGCCGAGGATGCCGGTGTTACGCTGGCTGTTTCGTCCCCTGCTGGCTGTCCTGCCGGGGCTGTTTTCGATAGCTCACGTTTTTCTTCTGGGCGCGAAGGTGGAGGTGAAAACCCGGTGATGCGAATGTCGACTTCCAGTCACCTTCCATCTTCAGGGGACCGGCCCGAGCCGGGTGCCGGCGATCGTCGATGGATCTTTCTCATGCTTTCGGTCGGCCTGCTGGCTGTCCTGCCCTATGTCGGCATCCTGGACTCGCCCTATGTCTTCGATGATGTGAAGCTCGTCAGGGACAATCAGGAGCTGCGTTCGCAGGGGGAGGGGGACATCGGCGACATCGCGGCGACCTTTGACGTTACATCCAGGAAATGGTCGAAAGAGGAGCTGCGGGCCAACTACCGTCCGCTGCGGTTCCTGTCCTACCGCCTCGACTATTACATCTCAACGGTGTTTATCGGCGATTTCAATCCAGCCAAGGACCCACCGCCGGTCCTGTTCTTTCATCTGCAGAATATCTTCTGGCACGCCCTCAACGCGATGCTGGTCTTCCTGCTGGGTCGATGCCTGCTGGGAAGCTCCGCCGCAGGATTTCTCGCAGCTCTCATCTTCGCTCTGCACCCGGCTCAGACCGAGGCGGTAACCTATATTTCATCGAGAAGGGACGTGCTCTCGACCTTCTTCTTCCTGGCCAGCCTGTCGCTGTACCTGGCGGTTCCGCGTGAAAAGGAGCCGAACCTGGGTGTCCTGTTGCTGGGGGCCTCTCTCTTTTCACTGGGACTTCTTGCCAAGGAGATGGTGATCACACTGCCGGCTGTGCTTGCGCTGGTTGACCTGTCGCGTCGTCCGGTTTTCGGTCCCCGCCGCCTGGCTTTCCATGCCATCCTCTGGGCGGTAGCCCTCACCTTCGCCATTATTACCCTGACGACGCCTGGTCTTGTCGCCTCCGGGGGCGAGCCTCGGGGGTTCTCGATGATCTACGATGCCGGCCGCTACACGGTCCGCTATCTCGAGCTTCTTCTGCTTCCCTTGTCCCAAAGCATCGATTACTCCTACGCGGCGATCACTGAGTCGCGGGGGCTCTTCGATCCGCTCGCCTCGTTGCTGTCTCTGGCGCTGGTGTTGTCCCTGGTGCTGGCAGCGATTCGTTCCTACAGGAAGGGTGCGGGCCTCGCGGGCCTGGCTATTCTCTGGTTCCTGGGAACCCTGGTCCCGGTCCTTCAGCTTGTTCCTATTGCCGAGCGCTTTGCCGAGCATTTTGTCTATCTCCCGTCCATCGGGATCGCCCTGCTGGCGGGCTGCCTGCTGCGGTCTGTCCTGAGACGCAGCGACAAGCTGGGCTGGGCTGTTGGGCTGTCCCTCGCCGCCTCCTGTCTCTTCCTGACGGTGCGTCGCAACAGTGACTGGGAGAGCCGCGAATCACTCTGGGCCTCGGCGGTCAAGGCGCAGCCGCAATGCGCCCGGGCGCGGTTTGAATACGCCAACGCCCTGATAGAGAAAGGAGGGCGCGGCCCGGCGGATGCCATGGTCGAGTTTGACAAGGCCCTGGAGATCTGGGACGGGCAGCCGGTCGAGAGCTATCATGGCTACAAATTGAGAATCCATGCCCAGCGCGGGCTGGTTCATTCGTCCCTCGGAAAGACAAAGCCGGGTAGCCTCAGGAAGGCCATCGATGAGCTTCGGCTCCTCCTGTCTGAGAAGGACATTGATGGCAGTGAACTGTCGGTCTCCACCAACCCCATCCTGCTGAGCCTTCGCCTGGAGCTCGCCTCCTGTCTCGAACGGGGAGGGGAGGAAGACGAGGCTCTCAGCGAATACAGAAAGGTCATCGAGCTTGATAATGATTCGACCATGGCTCTGCGGGCGCGTTTTCAGCTTCACCAGATCCTGCTGAGACGGAAGGATATAGATGGAGCCGTTTCGGTGTTAGAGGAAATACCGCCGCTCCTCAAACGAAACAGCGGAGACTGGCTGAAGGCGCAGCTGCTTCTTTTTACGGTTCTTCTCGAGCACAAGAAAGACTTTGATTCCGCCGCGGCCCTGATCGAGGGCCTGCTGCGCTCCGCATCAGGAGATGAGGAGAAGGTTGGGTTCCTCTTGAGGCTGGCGCAGGTTTTTGACCGACAGGGGAATCTGGATGCCTGCGTCGAGAAGCTTGAGGAGGCGCTGCAGATCAAGCCTGACTCGGTCGCTGTTCTCGAGAGCCTTGCGCCCATCGAGAGCATGAGAAACCGTACCGAGCGGGCCGAGGATTATTTCAGCAGGCTTCTGAAAATCAATCCGGCTAATTCCATAGGTCTGCAGGGGCTTAAAGAGCTCAGGCTGCGAAAGGATGCGGGGCCCGCAAAGGGAGCGAAGCAGCTGGAGGCGCAGAAGCTGCTGGAGAGCATGGAAGAAACCGCCCGTGGCCACGAGGTCAGGAAACAATGGCCGGCCGCTCGCCAGAGCTGGAGTCATATCATCGAGAAGGCCGCCGAGGCGGGGGCAACGGACAGGCTGGCGCAAGGCTATCGCGGGATGGCTCGGTGCGAGGCGCAATTGCGCCGCAAGGAGGAGGCTCTGAAGTATCTCGAGAAGGCGCTTGAGACCGGCTCCGCGAGGTCAGCCACCTTCCGGGCGCTGGCTGACCTCCACCTGAGATACCTGGGCAAGCCCGCCAGGGCGGCCGATTATTACAGGCGCCACATTGCGGCTCTCGGTTCCGAGTCGAAGGTGGATCCCGGGGTCTACCTCAATCTTGCGCGGATTCTCTCGAGTGATTCGGCGGAAGAATCGATCGACTTTTTCGAGAAGGCCGTCGATCTGGGGATTCTTGAGATCCTCGGTCCGGATTCAGCCGGGGTGAAAAAAGATATGGGCCTGCTCTACGTTAAGCTCGGGCGTTGGCAGCCGGCCTTTGAGTCTCTCTCCGGTTACCATGAGAGCCTTGGCGCGGAAAAGGCGGCTGATCGTCTTGTTATCGAGGAGATCCTCAACGAGCATGTCCTGCCCAACCTGGTAGGAGAGCAGAAGAAAAAGGATGGCGGTAGATAGGATCTATCCGCCTGCTGATGAGATGAGGCTTCATAGAATCTGGTTACCGGGCGCCCGTGAGGGACGCACCTATTCTCTCGACGAGGATGAATCTCATCATCTGGTTACCGTGATGCGGCGCGGCGAGGGAGACGAGGTGGTGGTGGTCGCGGGAGAGGACCGTATCTATCTCGGGGTCATCGAGTCGGTCAGCGAGGAGGGGGAGACTTCGCTGGTCAAGGTGACCGTTGGTGAAAATTATTCCGCTCCGCCGCCGCCCGTGAGGCCCTGGCTCGTGGCGGTGTCCGTGGTGAAGGAGCGCAACCTCGAGCTCGCGATTCGCATGCTCTCAGAGACCGGACTGGAGGGAATTATTCCTCTTGTGAGCGAGCGGGGGCAGGTTTCCCTGACGGCGGGTTCCGGTAAAATAGATCGTTGGAAGAGAATCGCCCTCGAGTCGGCAAAGCAGTGCGGGCGGGTTAGTTTGCTGGATATTAGGGAGTCGATTTCGATTGAGGAATTATTGAGGCAAGAGACCGGCCGGGACGTCTGGATGGCCCATCCAGGAGGCCCAGAACCTTCCTGTAGAGCTTTCCTTGGCACTGATGGGCTGAAACCCTCCCTGTTCCTGATCGGTCCTGAGGGGGGCTTCAGTGCCGCTGAAATCGCTCTCTGTGAGGAGAATGGGGCGCGGTTGGTCGGGTTTCCAATGCCAGTCATGAGAACTCCGGTAGCTGTTATGATGATTGGGGCTCTTGGAACCCTGGTGGAGATGACGGCGGGTCAGGAAAGAGCTGACGAGGATGGTGTAAATTCCTGTTGATTCATTCTTTGCGGGCATGTAATATTCGGCCTTTTGACCCGGAATCAGAAGGATTTCAAGCAGTTCTCATGTCGAAGACCTTTCTCTTACGCAAAGAAGATGTCCAGCGTCGCTGGATTCACATCGATGCGAATGGCGTAGTGTTGGGCAAGCTCGCGGTTCATGCCGCCGTTGCGCTGATGGGCAAGGACTGTCCTGTCTATACTCCGGGAGTCGATTCCGGTGCCTTCATCGTTGTTACCAACGCCGAGCTCGTGAAGGTTACCGGCAAGAAAGAGACCGACAAGAAGTACCGTTGGCATACCGGGTACATAGGCGGCCTGAAGGAAAAATCGCTCGACGAGATGAGATCGACCAAACCTGAGAAAGTAATCCAACTGGCGGTCAGAAGGATGTTGCCTAAGAACAAGCTGGGAAGGAATATGTTGAAGCGCCTGAAAGTTTACGCTGGCGTCGAACATGCTCACGAGGCCCAGTCCCCACAGACGGTTACGGTTAGCTGATGGCAAAGAAAAAAGAAGTCAATTACATCTGGGGTACAGGGCGCCGAAAAACCTCCGTTGCGAGAGTGCGTCTCATCGAAGGCAGCGGAAGCATCCAGGTCAACGGCGGAAAGGGACTGAAGGATGTCGACGCCTTCTTCGGAACCGAAAAAGAGAGGCAGCGTGTCAGGGCAGCCCTGAAGGCCGTTGGAGGAGAAAAATCCTTTGATATCTTCGCTCGCGTACATGGCGGCGGATACAGCGGACAGGCCGATGCCATCTCCCTCGGAATTTCCCGGGCGCTTCTCAAGCAGAACCCGGAAAACGAGGCCATTCTTCGCGAAGGCAAGTTCCTCACGCGTGACTCGAGGGAAGTCGAGCGGAAGAAGCCTGGACAGAAGGGCGCCCGCAAGAGCTTCCAGTTCTCCAAGCG
>DODI01000309.1:0-6733 GCA_003509045.1 Planctomycetota bacterium
GCGCAATCGATACCGGGATCCCTGGAGCCGCCAAAGTAGAGGTTGCAGCTCGTGCCCGGAATCTCCATCCACAGCTCCATGGCCTGCTGAACAATCCAGAAGCCCCCATCGCGTACCGAGGAATCACCCGCGCTATTTCCGTAGATCGTCGCCCATTCGCCCGTGTCAAAACGGCGCCACCGCATCTTTCTCCCATTGTCGGAAAAAATGGAGCAGCCCTCAGGCTGCTCGGCGCCACCGCCATCGCCTCCGGAGACCGGCCCTGGGTCCAGTCCCTCCGAGCTCCACTCGGCTCCGGCTCCCAGCAGCGCCGGCAGGTAGCTGAGAAAGGCCGCCTTGTCAAAAGGCCCGGGGGGCTCGACCTCCAGTCCATCTGGTCTTGGCAACAGGCCGGCGGAATGCTCATCGATCGGCGAGAGGAGCTCGCGGCCACCGGCGGCCGTGGTCTCGACCAGCACTCCGTAGAAGAGCATTGCGGGAATCCACAGATCCTCCGACTTCCGGCTCAGACACAATAGATAATTCTCATCTTCGGAAAAATCCGGAGAGCCGGGGACAAACCACGCCCGGCTCTCGAGCTCGCCGCCAGGGGTCTCTACCTTGATGACATCGCCCGGGACCGCAGGCCCCGAATAGCTCGAGAGCACCTCGAATTCAGTGGAGGTGAACACCAGCTGCCCCCGGGCTGCGGGAATCGAAGCGCGCGCGCGCGCAAAGACCACTGCATCGGCGGCCCGTGCAAGCTCGCCGTAATTCCTCGGCGCGATCAATGACGCGGCGGAAACCGGCATGCCCGGCAAGGTGGCCAGGGCGAGAGCCGCGACCGCCAGCGCCCTGGCGACTGCCTGGCAAATCGAATGTTTTCCGAAAGCGCTCATGGTTCCCCCTCGGCCACGGGATTCCTGCGCCTGGAAGGCGCCCCTGACCGGCCTGGAAAGATGACGACATCGTTGACTCGAAATATCAAGCCAACACGAGTTGCCTGCCCTGAAGTATACAGGTGATCAAATGCATCTCTAAGCAGTGATTGCCGATCACGCTTTCCCCCTGCCCACTCGCGGCCTCTTGCCGGACTGTGTTAATATGAGCGCCTGATTTTCGAGGAAACAACAGAATTGGAGGCACCGAAGATGAGCGCCCGTAGATTTTCTTTCCAGGCCGTTTTTTTCTGTCTGTTAATTCCGGTAACCCTCGCAGCGTACGAAAATCCGCCAACGGAGCCGGGCTTCAGCTCGCTCTTTGATGGGAAGAACATCGAAGAACACTTCATCATCAAGGGCAAGAAAGAGTCCTGGGCCGTCAAGGACGGTGTCATCCACTCGCTTCGCGGCGGCAACCGGATCGTCAGCAAGGAGCAGTACGGCGATTTCGTTCTCCGGCTTGACTGGCGCATCTCCGACCAGGGCAACAGCGGCATCTTCATCCGCGTACCCGGCCAGGACGATGGCGCGCCCTGGGTCTCCGGCTTCGAGGTCCAGATCTCCAACGCTCCGCGCGACGATGCGCACTGCACAGCCTCCCTCTACGGAGTCGAGGCGACCAGTCCGCGGCCGACCAGGGAAGCCGAGGGTGCCAATACCTGGCATACCTTCGAGATCACCTGTCTCGGAGGCAGGATCTCCGTTCGGCTCGACGGGGTGCTGAACATCGACGCCGATGAGAAAAAGAACGAGAAGATGCGCTCGCGCCCGAAGAAGGGCTTCATCGGGCTGCAGGATTATCACGCCAGCAAGGGCTGGGTCGAGTACCGCAACATCCGCATCCAGCCGCTCCAGGCAGGCGGGGTTCCGGCAGGATTCGAGTCCCTCTCATCCAATGACAAGGGCTGGCATAAAATTCGTACCGGCCACGGTACCGGCGGCCGGTGGAGCCATGTCGGCGGCGCCTGGGAAGGAGAGCAGGATCCTCCCGGCAGCGGCAACGGCGGCGTCCTGGTTACCGACCGCAAGCTCTCCGACTTCGAGCTGGTGATCGAGACGAAACCCGACTGGGGAGTCTGCAGCGGAATCTTCCTGCGCTCGACCGAACGCGGCCAGTGCTACCAGCTCATGGTTGACTGGCACGGCAACGGAAACGTCGCCGGAATCTACGGTGAAGGCACCGGGGGCTTCAACGTCCGCAACTACGAGCTCAACGATGACAAAACAATCCGCAAAGGAAATGACAACAAGCAGAACATCCCCCTGGCCTTCGCGCTTGCGGACTGGAAAAAGGTCTGGCGTTTCGGGCAGTACAACGAGGTGCGCGCCCGGATCACCTCCAACCCGCCGACGGTCGATGCCTGGCTCAACGGCTGGCACATCTCGCACTTCGAAGATGATAAAAAACGGATTCCGGATGCCGGCAGCGTGGCCATCCAGGTCCACGGAGGCAAGAGCTGGCCCAATGGCGCCAAGGTGCGCTTCAGGAACATCAGCATCCGCGAACTCAAGAAGTAACCTGACGAAAGGAACTCCAATGGTAAAAACCGCTTCCACCATGGTCGAGCTGGGAACCCCGGCGCCCGACTTCAGCCTGCCGGCTACCGATGGCTCCACCGTGAGCCTCTCGGACCTCGAAGGCAGCCCCGTGCTGATGATGTTTATCTGCAACCACTGCCCCTTCGTCCTGCACCTCAGGGAGCACCTCGCGGAGGCCAGCAGAGGCTACCAGGAACGCGGGGTGAAGGTCATCGGCATCAGCGCCAACGATGTCTCCACCCATCCGGATGACAGCTTCGAGAAGATGGTCGAGGAGGTTGCCGGCGCCGGCTACACCTTCCCCTACCTGTACGACGAGAGCCAGGATGTGGCCCAGAGCTACCGCGCCGCCTGCACCCCTGACTTCTTCCTCTACGACAGCTCCCACAAGCTGGTCTACCGCGGCCAGTACGATGACAGCCGTCCCGACAACGGCGCCCCCACGGGCGTCGATCTCTCGGCCGCCATCGATGCCTTGCTGGCCGGACAGCCTCCCCGGGAAAACCAGAAGAACAGCATCGGCTGCAACATCAAATGGAAGGCCGGAAACGAACCGGACTACTTCAATCCCTGAGAAGGCCGGGGAGATCAGCCTGCTCCCAGCTCTCAAGGTACCCATCGTAGTGCTCGCGCCTGTGCGTGGTCGCTCCCTCGAGACGGCAGATTGAGGCCGCGAACTCCACCGCCCTGCCCAGCGTCTTCGCGCCGCCCCATCCCCGCATGAGTCCGAGCATGGTCACGGCCGTGATCGCGTCGCCCGCGCCGACTGTATCAGCCACCTCGTCAACGGGAACCGCAGGCTGGAAGCTCGTCTCCCGCCCCTCCCGAATCATCGCCGCGCCAGCAGCCCCGCAGGTCAACAGGAGCAGCTCGAGACCAAGCTCCCGGCGAAAATCGTCCGCCGCCTTCAGCAGGCCCTCCTTCGAGGTGTCGCCGACCTCGAAGAGAGCGCTGAGCTCCTCCTCGTTGATCTTGGCCCAGCGCGCCCGGGAGAGATCGCCCAGGACACTGTCCTTCTGCCACCATGGACGCCGCAGGTTGACATCGACGAAGATCTTGTCGCCACGGGCCGCCGCCAGCTCCTCGAGAGCCGCGCGCGAACGCTCCCCCCGCAACGCAAGGCTGCCGTGGTAGAGAAGGCTGACGTCGAAGCCGGACATCGCCGCGCAGCCCTCGGCGGCATCGATCGCATCGTAGGCCTGGTGATCGTTGATCGTGAAATCAGGCTGGCCCTCGCTGACCCGTACGCTCACGGTCCCGGTGGGAAGCTCCTCGTCGAGCTGGATTCCGGCGGTATCCATTCCGTAGGAGGTCATGATCTGGAGCACTCGCCCGCCAAGCTCATCGGCGCCAATCCGGCTGATGAGAAGCGGGGCGAGGCCGAGGCTCTCAAGGTTCCAGGCCAGGTTGAAGGCAGCTCCGCCTATCACCGTCGGACCGCCTTCGAAATCATCGAAGAGGACCTCTCCGAAAACGACCGGCCGGCTCGCCGGCCCCGAGTACTTCTCGCTCGCCTCGTTCATAGCACGTCCTTTCACGGGGATGTCCGCTCAGGCTACAGGTTTTTACTTCCCGCGGGAAGATGCCTTGTCGAGCGGAAGCGCAAAGAAACCGGTCGAGACTTGGATCCTGCCCCGTGCCTGTTACATTATGCTCTCTGACAGCAGAAACCCCGAGGTCAAGACCATGAGAGAAAGATGCCGAGCCTTCCTTCGCAAGCTGCAGGGCAGCATCTGCGCAGCCCTGGAAGGCGTTGATGGAGGCTGCTTCCGGGAGGACGCCTGGGAGCGCCCCGGCGGGGGCGGGGGCGCCAGCAGGGTGCTCAGCGACGGAGCCGTACTCGAGAAGGCGGGGGTGAACTTCTCGGAGGTTCACGGCGAGCTGGAGGGAAGCTTCTCGGGTGACCTGCCCGGAGAGGGCTCGGATTTCTACGCTACCGGGATCTCGCTCGTCCTCCATCCTCGCAACCCAAAGGCCCCGACCGTGCACGCCAATCTGCGCTATATCGAAAAGGGCGACAAGAAATGGTTCGGTGGTGGCGCCGACCTGACCCCCTACTACCTCTACGAGGAGGACGCGGTCCACTTTCACCAGGCCTGGAAAGACGCCTGTGACCCCCATGGCGAGGACCTCTATCCGCGCTACAAGAAGGACTGCGATGAGTACTTTCACCTGCCGCACAGGGCAGAGGGGCGGGGCATCGGGGGGATCTTCTTTGACTACGTCGATGCGGATGGCAGCTCGGCGGCGATGTGGGAAGACCTCGGCCGGGCCTTCGTCGGCGCCTACGTGCCGATCATCGAGCGCCGCAAAAACGAGGCCTATAGTGAGAGCGAGCGGCTGCACCAGCTGCAGAGGCGCGGCCGCTATGTCGAGTTCAACCTCGTCTACGACAGGGGAACGACCTTCGGCCTGAAAACCAGCGGCCGAATCGAGTCCGTGCTGATGTCCCTGCCTCCGGAGGTGCGCTGGGACTACAATATACAGCCCGAGGCGGGCTCCGAGGAGGCGAAGCTGCTCGAAGTTCTTCGCAACCCCCGGGACTGGCTCGGAGAACAGGATTCCGTGGATTCCTGAAAAGAGGACAATTCTGCGGCTTGAAGTGCGAGCCTCTATCGGCGACAACATGGTCCATGCGCTATCTCTCAGGTATCCAGCCTTCGGGCGTACTCCATATCGGCAATTACTTCGGAGCCATCCGGCAGCATATTCGCAGCCAGGATGAGCACGACTCCTATTACTTCATCGCCGACTACCACGCCCTGACCACGGTGCGGGATGCGGAGGTTCTCCGGGAGCACGTGCTCGGAGTAGCCCTCGATTACCTCGCCCTCGGGCTCGATCCGGAAAAGACGACCTTCTTCCGGCACTCCGAGGTCCCCGAGGTCCAGGAGCTCGCCTGGATTCTCTCGACCCTGACCCCGATGGGCCTGCTCGAGCGCTGCCACAGCTACAAGGACAAGACCGCCAAGGGCATCGCCCCGGACCACGGACTCTTCGCCTACCCGGTGCTGATGGCCGCTGACATCCTGATCTACGACTCCAACAAGGTTCCTGTCGGCAAGGACCAGATCCAGCACATCGAGGTCACCCGCGATATCGCCCAGCGCATCAACCACGTCTACGGCAAGGGGCAGGAGCTCCTGGTCATTCCCGAGGCCCAGGTGGAAGAATCGACCGCCGTGGTGCCCGGTATCGATGGACAGAAGATGTCCAAGAGCTACGACAACACCCTCGAGATGTTCTCCTCCGAAAAGAAACTGAAAAAAGCCATCGGCAAAATCGTCACTGATTCGCGTACGCCCGATGAGCCGAAAGATCCCGAGGAGATCATCATGTACCAGCTCTACAGACTCTTCGCCTCGGAGGGGGAGCTGGAAACCCTGGCCGAACGTTACCGCACCGGAGGCTACGGCTATGGAGATGCGAAAAAAGACCTGCTCGAGAAGCTGCTCGATTACTTCGCTCCCTACAGGAAAAAACGCGAGGCGCTCGCCGGCGACCCCGGCGGAGTCTACGAGATCCTGTCCGCGGGAGCCGCCCGGGCTCGAGAGACCGCCCAAGCCACGGTCGAACGCGTCTACAAGGCTGTCGGCCTGCGCTGAACCGGCCTGCTGAACCGGCCTGCTAAACCGGCCTGCTAAACCGGCCTGAAGGTCAGGAGCTGAAGGGGGCCTTGTCGCGCAGCTCCAGGCAGAGCTTCTCGAGCGCCGCGTAGAATACCATTCGAAGCTGGACGGGATCGCCATCATCGTCGGTGGTCACCACCGCCGGGGTGATCTTCTCCCGAATGCTGAAGCTCTCGATGGATTTGAAGACCGCCCCCTTGCGCTTCTCCAGGCTGCAATCAAGCCGGCAGATATACCGACTCCCGGTCTTTACGCCGCTGAACTCGATGTCGCCATCAAAGCTCGAGGTCGCGTGAATGACCAGACGATGCCCGGGGTTCTTCCTGCTGGCGGAAGAAGGGTAGCCTTCGGGAATGCCGGTTCCGTTCTTTTTCTTTGCGCCTGGCCTCCTGATGACCTTCACCTTGCCATCGGAGAACTCGAGCCAGTGCCGCTCTGAGGCTTCGTGTTGAAGGAAAAAACCTATCCGGGACCAGGCGCGGGGATCGTCGGAAGGAAGATTCTCACCTCCCAGCTTACCGGTAAGCAGCATCTTGAAGACCGTGTTCGTCCCGGCCGCGACTGGTTTCGCGACAGGCTTCAACGGGGGCTTGATCACGGGAGGCTTGAGCTCCGGGGGCGGAGCGGCAGGCTCCGCTACCGGAG
>DODI01000407.1:0-7892 GCA_003509045.1 Planctomycetota bacterium
AAGATGGACTGGTCCCACGGCCACAACTCGACCATCCACAACGGAATCAGCCGGATCGGCTTCTACACCGGCGGTCACAAGGCCAGGTTTCGCGACGAGGACCTCGCCGACAAGTGGGTGGAGAAGTCCATCTCCTTCATGGAAAAGAACAGGGACAAGCCCTTCTTCCTCTTCTTTTCTTCGCACGATATCCATGTACCCCGCATGCCGCACGAACGCTTCCAGGGGAAAACGAAGCTCGGCTATCGCGGAGATGCCATCGTCCAACTGGACTGGTGTGTCGGGGAATTGATGAAAGCTCTCGACCGGCTCAAGCTGACGGAGAAGACCCTCGTCATCTTCTGCTCTGACAACGGCCCTGTTCTCGATGACGGCTACAAGGATGGCGCGGTTGAAAAGAACGGCAAGCATCGCGCGGCCGGCCCCTACGCCGGCGGCAAGTACAGCGTCTACGAGGGCGGCACCCGCACGCCATTCATCACCCGTTGGAAAGGCCGGATCTCACCCGGAACCAGCACTGAGATGGTCTGCACGATCGATCTTCCCGTGAGCCTTGCTGCGCTGGGCGCCGCGGCTGTTCCCGAGGGCGCCTGCCTTGACAGCTTCAATGTCCTCGATGCCCTGCTGGGGAAAAAGGACGCCAGGGGGCGTGACCATCTCGTCCAGCAGAACAACGGCACCAACGGCACCTACGCTCTGAAGGTTGGCGACTGGAAGCTGCACCGCTACGACAAGAAGACCGCCCGCAATAAGGTGGTCGAAAAGAAGCTGGCCAATACAAAAGTGCCCCGCTACCTGCTCTTCAACCTCGGCGAAGACCGGCGGGAAAGGAAGAACCTCTACGAGGAGAAGCCCGCAGTGGCAAAGCGAATGGTCGCTCAGCTCGAAAAGATTCTCGCCGATGGGAGAAGCCGCCCGGGCAAATAGGCGCTCAGTACTTGAGGCCGAGGTCGTTATCTCGAACGGTCTCGAGCTTTGCCTTCAGCTTCGCCTTCAGGCGGGTCACCGTCTTGCGGTGGGCGGGCCGCTTCGCCAGGTTCGTAAACTGAGAGGGGTCCTTCTCCATATCAAAGAGCTCCGCCCCTTTCGATCCGCCCTTGCCGTACTCGATATAGGCCCAGCGATCCTCCCTCAGGAGGAAACCTTTTCCATTCACGCTGAAGGCCGCGTCACGAACACTGTGGGTCGGGTCATCGAAGACCGGAGCGAGATCCTTGCCCTGTAATCGAGCCGGGACCTTCAGGCCGCAGAGGCTCGAGATCGTCGGATAGAGATCGAGCAGCTCGGCGAAGGAGCTGCAGACTGCGGGCTTCTTGCCGGGAACGTGGATAATAAGCGGCACCCGGGTGGACTCTTCCAGCAGGCTGACCTTGGCCCAGAAATCATGTTCCCCGAGGTGATAGCCGTGATCGCTGGTGAAAATCACGATGGTGTTCTCTTCCAGGCCATTCTCTTTGAGCGCCGTCAGCACCTTTCCGACCTGGGCATCCATATAGGCCACGGAGGCGAAGTAGGCGCCGACCGCCTTCTTCTGCCGGGCGATGTTCATCTTCATGTTCTTGCTGGTCTTGTAGTTGATCCCGGCCCTGGGAATGTCGTCCCAATCGCCCTTCAGTTTCTTCGGCAGGGCCATCTCCTTGTGAGGATAGGGCTCGTAATAGGGCCGCGGTGCGACAAAGGGAACGTGGGGACGAACAAAGCCGACACCGAGAAAGAACCTCCTGTCCTTGTAGCTGCCAAGGAGCTCGCAGGCCTTTGCCGCCGTTTTTCCATCGGAATGCACGAGGTCGTCGCCATCGGCCTCGACCACCACGAAGGTATTGCCCCCCACCACGGGCCGCTTCCCATCGGGATTGCTTTCCAGCGTTTCGCCCTTGCCGGGCGCCTTCCACTCCGGGCCCTTCGAGTTGAAACGCTCGCTCCAGGATGCGGGGTCGTCCTCTCCATCGGTCCCCCGCTCGATCCCGCCCGGCACTCCCATGTGGAAAATCTTGCTGACACGGGCGCTGTGGTAGCCCGAATTTTTAAAATGCTGCGCCCAGGTCGCCCTGCCGCCAATGGCTTTGCGAGGACTCTTGTACCCCAGCATCTTGATCGCGTGAGGGTAATAGCCCGACATGAAGGAAGCACGGGATGGACCGCAATAGGTCCCCTGGCAGTACGCCCGGGTGAACAGGGTTCCGCGAGCGGCCAGGCCGTCGATATTCGGAGTCTTGCAGACCTTGCTGCCGTAGCAGGAGAGCGCTGTAGCGGTCAAATCATCAGAGATGATGAACAGAACATTATATGACCTCTCCTCGCCGGTGGCTGCGGGTGAAGAAACAAGCTGGCCGAGCAAGAAGAGGAGGCCCAGCCCGAAGGTGATCGTTCTGTCTGGATGGCTCATGGCGGCTCTATGTTAGTCGCTCCCGGCGGTCGTGAACAGCAAATCGCAACAGCCTCGCATTGGCACGGTTGACTTCTTCGCCCAGACGCTCAAAATGTTCTCGGTATATTCCCCTCGCGGCCGCAAGCCGATGCTTGTCGCCTGCCGGGGATAGCGGGTCTTTTATGGTGGCTGGTGTGTACAGAGGCCGACATCTGCTGATCGATTGCAACGAGGTGCCCAGGAGCGTCTGCCTGGATGACCAGGGGGTCCTCGATGCCATGGCCCGCGCCGCAAGGCGCGCCGGAGCAACGGTCATCTCACAGGTTCGCTACCGCTTCGGCCATGAATCCGCGCCGGGCTTTACCGCCATGGTGTTGCTCGATGAGAGCCACTGTTCAGCTCATTCCTACGCGGACCTGGGACAGATCGCCCTCGATATCTTCACCTGCGGAAAAACTTCGCCGCAGGCCATCCTCGAACATCTTCGAGAAGAAATTGACCTTGGAAGCATCACCACTCGCCAGCTGGAGCGCTTCTCCCTCGAGGAAGGCCCGGCCGCCGACGGCCAGAACAGCGAAACCCACAGAGAAGAGCAGGCCAACCCATGATTCGCAAGACCCTGGAAGATGGACACACAGACGGCCTCTCTCCCCTGGAGAGCCTCGACCTAGAAAAGGTCAACACTTTCAGCGAGCTGCTCGATGCGATGAAGAAGACCTCTTTCTCAGGGCGAAAGCTCGCCGAAGCCTACGCGGTGCTGGCAGAGCTGGCCCGGGATGATGAATGCGACCTTGTGTTGACCATCTCCGGGGCGATGACCGTCGCCAAGCAGGGAACCATCATCTGCGACATGATCGACCGCGGCCTGGTCAAAGCGATCGTCGCAACCGGAGCCCTCATCGCCCATGGTCTCACCGAATCCATTGGCTTGACCCACTACCGGATGGAGCCCGGGCACTCAGATGCCGAGCTCTACGAAAAAGGCTACAACCGCATCTACGATACGGTCGAGCTCGAGAGCAACCTCAACCAGGTCGAAGAGCTGGTCCGCTCCATCCTCGAAGAAAACAGCCCCGAAGACGGCGTCTGGTCCTCGGCCAGGTTCTGCCGCGCGACAGGTAAGGCTCTTGCGAAACGGGATCAAGGCCGAGGGATCCTCCGAAGCGCCTGGGAGCAAGATGTGCCGGTGTTTATACCCGCCTTCACTGACAGCGAAATCGGCCTCGACTTCTCCACCTGGGCCATGAAGCGTCAGCTCGGTGAACGAGCTGCCGCTGCCGACACGAACGAAGCGCTTGAGGCCGTCCCCAACTTCAACCCCTTCCTTGACCTGCAGGAGTACGCCCGCCTCGCCGGCCGGGCCACCCGGCTTGGAATCTTCACCATCGGCGGAGGCGTCCCCCGCAACTGGGCGCAGCAGGTTGCGCCCTATTACGAGATCACCAACGAAAGGCTCGGAACTCGCCTGCCCCAGCCGCGCTTCCACTACGGCGTCCGCATCTGCCCTGAGCCGGCCCATCTTGGAGGTCTCTCCGGCTGCACCTACTCAGAAGGAGTCAGCTGGGGAAAGTTTGTCTCCCCTGAAGATGGAGGGCGCTACGCTGAGGTGCCAGCCGATGCGACGCTCATATTTCCACTGCTGATGAAGGCCGTCTTTGAAACGCTCGACAACAAGGCATGAGCAGCGCCAGCGGCTTCCTTGACCTCCCGAACGCGGCACCTGGCAAGGCCAGCGTCATCCTGCTCCCGCTGCCCTTCGAGGGAACCGTCTCATATGGAGGCGGAACGGCCGGCGGACCCGCGGCCGTACTCGAAGCATCCCGGCAAATCGAAACGCTGGATGAAGAAACTGGCCTGGAGCTCGCCAGGCTCAGCTTCCACTGGGCAGCCGACGTCATCCCTGGCAAGAACCAGCTCCCGGACGCCTATCTCGATCGGGTCCTGGAGGCCGCGAAGGTCGCACACCTGAACGAAACGCTGGTCATCGGCGTGGGAGGAGAACACAGCGTCACCACGCCTCTCGTGCTCGCGGCCGCGGGCGCTGAAGATCTCACCGGCATCACCGTGGTGCAGCTCGATGCCCACGCGGACCTCCGGGACAGCTACGATGGGACTGGAAGCTCCCATGCGTGCGTGATGCGCAGGCTCCTGGAACGCGGCGCCTCGGTTGTCGCCATCGGGGTTCGCTCCATATCCAGGGCCGAGCTCGACCACGGCAGCTCGACAGATCAGTGGGAACCCTATCTCGCCCACAAGCTCGCCGAGGGCGGGTCGACAGAAACTCAACTCCTTGAGCGGCTCAAGGGCATCCGCGGAAAAATCTACCTGACGATCGATGTTGACTGTCTCGAGGTTATGTTTTCACCAGCAACAGGAACACCGGAGCCGGGAGGTCTCAGATGGTGGCAGGCTATGAGCTACCTCCGGGCCCTGCTGCGGCCGGCCCCCGGGAAGGAGCTGATTGGAGCGGACGTCACTGAGACCGTCCCCATTGAAGGATCCAGGGTCAACGAATTCACCGCCGCACGGCTCATCTGCAAGATGCTGGCCTACCGCTGCGGAACCTGAACCGGTTTCCTGTTGTTGGCCCCGCGCCCGGCTTCGACTACACTGTCTGCTTCGGCACCCCCACGCAACATCACCTCCCGGAGCTTCTCATGAAGAAAGCATTTCTGCTCGTCGCCGCAATCCTGGCCCAGGCTCTCCTCCACGGAGCCCAGAAGCCGAATATCATCCTCTTCCTCGTGGATGACATGGGAGTGATGGACACCTCGGTTCCTTTCCTTGCCGACAAGGATGGCAAGCCTGAGGTCCACCCCCTCAACAAGCTCTTCCGCACCCCCGGCATGGAGAGACTCAGCCGGCTTGGAATTCGGATGCGGTACTTCTACGCCAACAGTGTGTGCTCTCCAACACGCGTGTCCATCATGACGGGACAATCCTCCGCCCGCCACCGAACAACCCAGTGGATCCGCCCGGAAGGAAACAACGCCGGACCCCAGGGGCCAAAAGACTGGCAATGGAAAGGAATCACCCCAAAACACAAGACCCTGCCCGCGCTCCTCAGGAAGGCGGGCTACCGGACAATCCATGCCGGCAAGGCCCACTTCGGGCCTAATAACTCCTATGGTGAGCTGCCCGAGAACTTCGGCTTCGATGTCAACATCGCCGGGAGAGCCATCGGCCAGCCCGGCAGCTATTACGGAAAGACCAACTTCACCCGGGGTAAGAACAAGAGCCGCGATGTTCCCGGCCTTGAAAAATACCACGGCAAGGACATCTATCTCACCGAGGCTCTCACCCTTGAGATGAACGCGGAGATCAAACGCTCTGTCGATGAAAAGAAACCCTTCTTCGCCTACATGGCGCATTACGCAGTCCACGCGCCCTTCAACCCCGACCCGCGCTTCGCCGCCAACTACGCGAACCAGAAAATCTCTAAAAACGCCAAGGCCTTCGCAACCATGATCGAGGGGATCGACAAGTCCCTTGGGGACATGCTGGACCACGTCGAGAAGCTCGGGGTCGCCGAAGACACGCTCGTCTTCTTCCTTGGCGACAATGGAACCGATGCGCCTCTGGGCAAGACCCACGCGATCGCCTGCGCCGCGCCGCTTCGCGGAAAAAAAGGCACGCACTACGAAGGCGGCATGCGGGTGCCCTTTATCGCCGCCTGGGCCAAACCGAATAAGGACAACTCACTTCAGAAGTCGCTATTCATCCCGGGCGGGGTGCTTTCAGCGAGCAAGGGCTCCATCTGTGATTTATTCCCTACGATCCTCAATCTTGCCGGCATTGACCACAGCGGGAAAATCGATGGGAGCGACCTCGGCAAGGCGCTCACCGGAGGAAAGCGAAGCGAAGAATTCACCTTCCTCATGCACTTTCCCCACAGTCATCGAAGCAGCTACTTCACGGCCTGGCACCAGGGCGACTGGAAGCTGGTCTACCACTACCACCGGCCCGCCGAAACCCGCCACGAGCTCTTCAATCTTGCTGCCGACAGAACGGAATCGAAGAACCTGGCCGCCGCCGACAAAAAAGAACTCCACAGAATGCTCAAGTCGATGACCGCCGCTCTGCAGGAAGCAGATGCCCAGTATCCATACTCAAAGAAAAATCCCGGCACAAAGATGAAACCGGCCCTGCCATAAGACGGAGGCTGAACCGCTGACTACTGGCACAACTCAGCCTCGATGCTCTCGAGATCCAGCTCGATCAGCGAGGAGGAGGCGGTATCCCAGGCCCTGACGGTCTGAAAATCTTCCCCGCCATCCGCCGCGTTTCTGATGGAGATAAGGTCAACCGTCTCGCCTCCCGTCACGGCCGCGAGGTCTGCGCCGCGAGCGACCAGGACGACCTGGCCGGTGGCGTAGTTCAGCGAGACCAGCTCGCCCCGGCCGCGGTCATAGACCAGCCTGCCGCCAAGAGTGTCTCCAAGGGAAAGCTCGAGAACCGGGTCTTCCATTTCGACAAGCTCTCCCTGGCCCATGCCGTCCCCCTCTACCCCAGGCTCCCCTGGATCTTCAGGGTCCTCGGGTTCTGCGGGCTCTTCCGGCTCCTGGGGATCGCAACCAATTGCGGGGTCGAGGCGGGACCCTGTAATGGCCTCCGACCCGAAGAGCCTGGTGACATTTGGCCCATCTGCCCTGCCTGAAAAATCGTAGGCGATGACCGTATTGGATCTCCCCTCCACCAGCATGATTTCCGTGCCGTTACCCCGCGCGACCGAGCTGCTGAATTCAGGCGTCCCATCAGTGAGGCCAGTGATCTTGGACAAGCTCTCGCTGTCAATCTCGATCACTGCATTCCCCTGCCCCTCGGATCTTCCAGCCAGCTCAGCCTCCTCAAAACCGAGGGTTGAGACCCGGAGGAACTGCCCGCTCACGCTCTCGTAGACAAGCGCGCTGCCATCGGCTGGGTTGACAAAGGGCTGGAAGCCATCGATGTCGACCTCATCCGACTGGATCACCTCCCGCACATCCGCCGCGCTCAAATAAGGACTGTCGTCCGCCCCAAAAAGCAGGAAGTTTCCGGCCAGCTGCCACACCGGCCTGTCGACGACATCGGCAAGGTCGGGATTCACCTCGGCAAGGAAGGTCTCCAGCTCGAGGAGATGCACATCTGCGAGAACGTTCCCGTCGAAGAAGAGCAGCACCTGCCCGTTGCCCAGGTCGACAATCCTTGTTACAGAGGGCGGGCTGTTGAGCCCAAGCTGCGAGCGGATCTCGGCTCCGCTGATAACCACGCTCATCAGCAGCCCGTTGCCTCGGCCGAAATTATCATCATCCGGCCAGGTCTTGTCCCGTACAGGCCTGTACCCATCAAGCGCCCTGAAGGCGACGATGCTGCGCGAACGCGGCTCGAAGGCGAGCGTCCAGTTATCCCGCTGCTGCCCTGGTCCGCGCGAGACGCGAATCTTAACAGCGGGAACTGTCTCATTCAGAGCGGGAAATGGCTCAAAAATATCAACCACGGCGAGCTCTTCCGCAAGACCGTCCCCAGTGTAATGAAGCTTGACCCT
>DODI01000598.1:0-11192 GCA_003509045.1 Planctomycetota bacterium
AAAGTAGAGGCAGAGAAGTTAGAAGATGGAAGTAGAGCGCACAGTCACGGTTTCTAATAAGTATGGACTGCATGCCAGGGCGTCCACCGTGCTTGTCAAGACCGCCACACAATACGAGTCTGATGTCAGGCTGGGTCGTGAGGGAGGTGATGACTTTGTCGATGCCAAGAGCATTCTTGGGATCATGAGCATGGGAGCGGAGTGTGGAGCCAATCTTTGCCTGAAGGCGGAAGGCGCCGACGCGACCGACGCATTGGACGCCATCAGCGATCTCTTTAAACGCAAGTTTGACGAAGAGTAATGGAAACGATCAAGGGCATTCCCGTATCGCCTGGCATCTCGATCGCCGAGGTGGCGCTCCTGCGCTCCGACAACCTCAGGATCCATCGTCGGTTTGTCGCGCCGGAGGATGTTGAAGCCGAGGTTCGGCGTTTCGAGCAGGCTGCCCGTGAGGCCAGTCACGATCTTGAGGTCCAGATCGCGGATCTTGGCGAGGAATTGATGATCGCTGCCCAGGTGCTTCAGACGCACCGGGATATGCTGAATGACCCCGGACTCCACAGCGATGTCATCAGCCGAATCAGGGATAAGAAGTTCACGGCGGCCTACGCCTCGTCAATCGTCCTGGGCGAATACCACGATCGATTTGAGCAGATGGAGTCGGAGTACCTCTCCGAGCGTTCACATGACATCAGGGACATCGAGCGGCAGCTCCTGACTCGAATCCTTGGCAAGAGACGCAGGCCCCGGGTCTTTCAGGAGAACGTTACCGTTGTCGCCCACAACCTGACACCTAGCCAGACAGCGTCTATGGCCAAGGAGATGGTGATAGGTTTCGCAGTCGACGTTGGAGGCCGTACATCTCATACGGCCATCCTGGCACGGGCGCTCCAGGTGCCGGCGGTGGTAGGTCTCAAGGATGTCTCCCGAAAGGTCGTCAATGGCGACACCATGATCATCGATGGCTATACCGGACAGGTCATCGTCAATCCTGACAAGCAGACCCTGGCCAGATACAGGCGCAAGGCGCGATATTCCGAAAAGTTCTACAGCGAGTTGCAGGAGGAGATCAGCTGGCCGGCGGAAACCATCGATGGTCATGAAATCACTCTCTCGGCAAATATCGAGCTGCACGAAGAGGTCGCCACCGCCCTCGAATGGGGGGCCAAGGGTATTGGTCTCTACAGGACCGAGTTCCTCTATGACCAGGGCTTTCCGGATGAAGAGCTTCATCTCAAAGCTTACCGCAAGGCAGTCAAAGCCCTGCGCGGCCGAGAGCTTGTCATCAGGACGCTGGATGCAGGGGCGGATAAGTTTCACGATGAGTTCGTCGGCTTTGAGGAGCCGAACCCCTTCCTCGGCTGCCGCTCGATTCGTCTCTGTCTCCAGGAGCAGGGCATGTTTCGCAGCCAGCTCCGGGCTGCGCTTCGTGTCTCGGTATACGGGCCGGTCAAGATCATGCTGCCGATGATCTCAACCATCGAGGAGTTGCGCGCAGCCAAGAGTATTATCGCGGAGGTTCGCGAGGAGCTGGAGGCCGAGGGGGTCGAGATGGCGCCCCAGGTACCTGTAGGCATCATGGTCGAGGTTCCATCCATCGCCCTGATCATCGACAGGGTCGCCGACGAGGTTGATTTTTTCAGCATCGGTACAAATGATCTTGTGCAGTATTCTCTCGCAGTCGACAGGGTCAACGAACATGTGGCTCATCTCTACCAACCGTCCCATCCTGGAATTCTCCGACTGATAGGGGAGGTGATCGTCGCCAGCAACCGGGCCGGGATCCAGGTCTCGATCTGCGGCGAGATGTGCAGTGAGCCGGCCTACGTCCTCCTTCTGATGGGACTCGGGCTGCGGCATTTCAGTCTCAGTCCTATCGCCATTCCTACCGTCAAGCGCATCATTCGGCAGGTGACCATGAAGGAGGCGGTCGAGGTTGCTGAGCAGTGCCTTGGGGCCGAACAAGCCAGTGAGAGTGAAGAATTCCTGGCCCGGCGCACCAGCAAGCTGCTGCCGGATTTCTTCTGATCAGCCAGGGTTGAGGTGAGCGAAGTTGGGTGGCCGACGATCGGGCGTTATTACCGGTCACAGCCCTTCATGGTCAGCTTGCCGAGCTGATTTCCTCGCTCATCTGCATTTTTTAGAAAATAGAAAGTATTGGTAACACCTTTATTAATAAAGGTTTGCGGTAACAAACCACCTCTTCCGTACCGATAACCCAGTTAGTTAGCACAGAACTTGCTGCATCTGGTCGATGGAGCAGAATATCGAATGTCTCTGCGCAGGGGAAGATTCGCGCAGGATTACGAGGAAAAATGCAGTTAGTGCGGGAGTGGAGATGTTTACAAAGCGGAGTCTTGTCGGGCTTGACATAGGCAGCCAGGAAATAAAGGCTGTTGAGATGGTGGAGTCTGCCGGGCAAATGCATCTGAGCGCCCTCGGCACTGCGCCAGCGGTAGATCGGGAGGATTTACCGCAAGCTCTCAAGGAGCTTTTTTCCAGGGCGGGAATCAGGACAAAGAACGTTGCTGTTTCAGTGTCCGGAAAATCCGTGGTGGTTCGTTATATTTCCATGCCGCGGATGTCGGAGGAAGAGCTTCGCAGCTCGCTGAAGTACGAGGCTGCGAAGCACATTCCGTTCGAGCTGGAAGAGGTTGCCCTTGATTGCGCCATGCTTGACCCGGGGAACGCCGAGGCAGATCAGCCTGGCGACGAGATGCAGGTCCTCCTGGTGGCAGCGAGAAAAGAAACGCTGGACGACCTTCTTGGTGTCGTTCGGGCAGCCGGGCTGCTTCCAGTTGCGGTCGATGTCGATGGCTTCGCGTTGGGAAGCGCTTTCGAGCTGGCCGTCTCGCCCTCCGGCGATGGGAAAGCTCTCGATGGGGTTACGGCCCTGATCGATGTCGGCGGTTCCAAGACCAGCATCAATATTCTCGAGGATGGAGTCTCCTCCTTCTCGAGAGAGATCTACCTGGCTGGGAAAGACTTTACGGAGTCCATCTCGCGGCGCATGGGAGTGAGCCCAGAGGAGGGTGACAGGATCAAGTGCGAGTCCGGTTCGGATAACTTCGAGGTGATGGAGTGTGTTTCGCCGATCCTCGGAGACCTGGCCGCGGAGATTTACGCCTCAATAGATTATTTCGAAAACCATCATGAACGCGTGGTCGGGTCGGTTCGGCTGTCCGGCGGCAGCGCGTTGCTTCCGGGCATCGGTGACGCTTTCGAGCAGACCTTTGGTCGCGAAGTCAGTGAGTGGAATCCTCTCGAGGGAATTGAGGAGGTCGAGGGCTCGGCAGGAGCGCTGGCCTCGGCAGGTAACGCCACGCAGTTGGCGGTAGCTGTGGGCCTCGCGTCGCGTGTCCTGGACGATTGAAGAGAATGACGATGAAAGTGAATATTCGAATCAACCTTTTACCTCCTGAGTTTCGCTCCGCTGGCGTGGATCCAAAGCTCAAGCTGATCCTTGGTGCCTCGGGGCTGGCCGCAGTCGGTCTGCTGCTCTTCACCTCGCTCTACCTGGTGTTCTCCACCTCGAGTCTGGGGGATGAGCTGGAGAGCAGGCGGCAGGATATTTTCGCCTACAAGAAGGAGGCCGTGCAGGTAGATACCCTTCTCGACGAGATCAACGACTACAAGGAGAGGGAGCGGGCTATCATCAGCATCAAGACCAATCGTATTCTCTGGTCGAAGAAGCTGACCGAGCTGGTTCGGCTGACTCCTGATCATATCTGGCTTGTCCGGCTGGACATGAAGGAGCGTGATCCTGAGGATCGGCCCAGAGCCGGCGAGATGGCCGGCAGCGGCGGCTCCCTGCGGCTGCTCTGCTATTCAGCCGGAAGCCAGGTCGGCAGGATGACGGCCTTCCGTGAGCGCCTGAAGGGGGCGGATGAGTTCTATCTCGATTTCCTGGATGAGTCCCTGAAGCCGGGGAATTTCTATTCCGATTTCCAGAGCATCAGCCGTCCTGAGTGGAGATCTGTGGTTCTTGAAGGCTATCGCGAGCCGCACAACCTCCGGTTCACGATTCGCCTCGACCTGCGGGGACTCCAGGAAAATACGGCCTCGGATACGGAGACCTGATCGATGAGCGAATTCCTGAAGAATTTAAACCAGAAGCAGAGGCTCGCGGCGCTGGGCGGCGCCTGTCTCGTTTTTTGCGCGGGGCTTGGCTTCCTGATCTACTCCAAGCTGGGTGAACGCTCCGGCGTTCTTTTTGCCCTGACCGCGTGCGAGGGAGAGGAGTCCTCGCTTCGCGACAAGATCGGCAGGATATCCGGTCTCCAGGAGCAGAGGACCCGGCTGATCCAGACGACGGACAGCTATGCGGAGATCCTGCCCGCCGAGGAGCACGTGCAGCACGATGCCTTCGTAAAGGTCATGGATGAGTATCGCCGCAATACGCAGCTGTTGATCAAGAGCGCCGAGTATCTGCCTCCGGCGGATTCGGTCGCTGCCGCTGACGGCGAGGCAAATGTCAGGAACTTCGTTCGTCATCGCTATCGTTTTCAGCTCCTGGGTACGGTGCCTGACCTGCTGCAGTTCATGAGCCGTATCGAGAATCACAAGCGCTTTCTGAAGATTGACGCCGTCAGCCTGAATCCGCTGGGAGCCAAGGGTGAATTTCCCGAGGGCGACCTGCGTGAAAGAAATGATTCTGAGCTGTTGGGCCTGGCGAGGAATTCGGTCAAGGAGATCGATCTGACGGTCAGCACCTATACCTATCTCAAGGAGGCCGAGAGCAAGCCATGAAGAAGCTTTCCGGATCCAGTCCTGCTTTCCTGAGATGTATGCTCCTGCTGGGGCTGTGCTCTCTCCCGTTCTACTCTGATGCGGGTGAAAATGGAGCCGCGCAGGTGGTCAGCGACTCAGGCATGACGGTCCTTCGCTCCGAGGCTGTCCGTAATTGGAAGAAGGGGCGCGCCGCGGATGCTCTCGGCAAGCTGGAGGTGATGGCGGAGGAGCAGCCGGACGAGGCGCAGCATCGATTGGCCATTGGATTGTGTCTCCGCCAGCAGAAGCGCTACAGCGAGGCTCTCGAGAGCTATCAGGATGCGAAAGTTCTCGGTGGACCTGCCGGGCTTATCGCGCTGTTGGAGGCCGAGGTGCATGGTCTTCGCAATGAGCGCGAGCAGGTCTTCGCTTCTCTGCGCAGGGCCGCCCAGGGCGGGCGCAACATCATCAAGGATGTCCAGGAGCTGCCCGCGCTCGCGCCCTACGGTTCCGATACGGGTTTTGTCCAGCTTGCCCTGGAGCTTGAATCGTTCGAGCTTCCAAGACTTAGCGGCCGCGATCCGTTCAGCGAACCATTTCCGCTCAGCACTCCTGAGGAACCGAAGGAGATCCGGAAGGCTCCGGCAGATGAAGCGCCAGAGGGTGGTATCAGCCAGGCGGAGGCGGTCAGCCGCCTGCGGGGACTGTCCGCGAAGGTTTTCGAGGCTCTCTCCAATGGAGATGAATCCGGCGCATTGGCGGCCTGGGTGAAGATTGAGAAGTCCGGCATCGAAGAGGCCGCGTTCTCGTTGCCGCGGCATCGCAAAGAGTACAGGGATATCCAATCCAGGCTGGCCGCCCAGGGCTCGAGGTTGAAACCTGTACGTTTGAAATACCACTACCGCGAGGCTGTCGCGGGGTTGGCCGGGATGCAGGCAAGCTTTGATTCCGGCGACTACCGGGAGGCCGAAGGATTGAGCCTGGCGGTGTTCGCTGACACCGGAAAGCTGAAGGCGCTCTCGGCCGAGTACGAGCCGGTTGCCTCAGAGCTGCGGCGCAGAACGGCTGAGCTGGTCCGGCGTACAGCGATCCGTGTGGAATTTGAGGGCAAGAAGCCCTCTGTGAAGGGGATCCTGGTTGGTGGAGGCAGAGGACTTGCGGTCGTCGATGGCAAGCCGCTGAGGCCGGGCGACAGCATCTCGGAATTCCTGCTGCTGGAGGTCGCCAGCGACAGGGTTAAGTTTGAATATAAGGGCGAGGCGATCCCGGTCTACCTGACCGGTGGTCGGGATAACAATTGAAGGGACAGATCATGAAAAATTGCAATTTGCGGGAGAGGGCCCTGGTCGCGCTCCTGGTCATTTGCGGCAGCCTGACCGCGTCGGTCGAGGCCCAGGATGATCAGGGGAAGGCTCTGGGACTTTTCAGGCAGTACATCTCGGGATCCGACAGAGAACCTGGAAATTTCCTCGGCGCAGGCTATGTCAACCTGGACTGCAAGGACGAGGATCTCTCCGTCACGCTGAAGACCCTGAGCGCCAGCGCCGGGGTGAACATCATCGCTGATGCCAATGTGAAGGAGAAGGTCACCATCAGTGTTGAGCGGCTCCATTGGATTGAGGCGATGAAGCTTCTTGCCAAGCAGTCGAATTGCAAGGTTGTGCGGGTCAGCTCTCGCCTGGTGCGTTTTACTCAGCCCGCGACGGTCAGCATGGAATTTAACGATGCGGACATCCAGATGGTGGTAGACCTTATCGCCAAGCAGGCCGGCGCCAATATCGTGATCGGCAGGCAGGTCGAGGGGAAGGTCAGCTTCAGTCTGAACAACGTACCCTGGAGAGAGGCCCTCGATACGCTGGTCAAGACCGCCGGTTTCGTGGTCGTCAGTGGTGCGGCCTCCAGCTCTGAAGACAGCAGTATTCTCCGGGTGGTTCATCCTGATACTCTCAAGTCCGAATTCGAGACGCGGTCTTTCCAGCTGCGTTACATACGCCCTTCGGAGCCCTACGTCGCCAGGATGGCCAATATCGAGAACCTCGCCCACGAGGTCGTCGGTATCAGCGCGGGGGCTGAGGCTAGTGCCTCAGCCAGCGACGGATTCCCGCTGGAGGAAGCGCTTCGCCAGATCGTCACCGCTGATGGCGGGCAGCTTACCTATGATCCGGGGACGAATACGATCATCGTCAAGGATACGCGGCCAAAGCTGGAGGAGATGGCCGAGATCATCAAGCTGCTCGATGTGGCTCCTGCCCAGGTGCATGTGGAGGTCAAGTTTATTCGGACGACCAACACCGATCTGCTTGAGCAGGGGATCCGCTTCGATGACCCCAGCACCCCTGAGCGCGATGGCTTCACCGCGTCGACCCGCTTTATCACGCCGCGGGAGAACCCGGAGTTTTCCGGAGACCCGCTGAGCATTTTTGGAGGAACTTTTCCCTTTAACGTTGGGCGGAGCGGGGTCAGTTCTCTTGGCGTAAATGGATTCCAGGCGCTCGGCGTTCTGGATCTTACCCAGATGCACGCTTTCCTGCGGATGGTCAAGGATGATGAACGGACGCAGATTATCCAGGAGCCGGCCCTCACGATGCTGGACAACCACCCAGCCGTCATTTTTGTCGGAGAGACGATCCCCTTCGCCATCCAGCAGATCCAGCAGGATCAGAACGGCAATGTCACCGTAGCGATCGAGGAAAATGACCGCTCACCGATCAATATCGGCTTCACCCTGTATATCACTCCGCACGTGGTGCCGGGTACCGATGAGATCAACCTGAGCATCATTCCGAAGGTCTCAACGCTCTCGGGCTCCAGCTCTTCAATCGCTGGTTTCGAGCGTTTCGCCTTTTCGGCCCCCGGAAGCCAGACCGAATCCTTTATCGATCTGCCCCGGGAGTCGGCCCAGACGGTTGTCACCTATATGCGGGTTCGAGATGGGCAGACAGCCGTCATCGGAGGCTTGCAGACCGAGAAGCGGTCCAATGTCAAAACGAGCATTCCGATTCTGGCGGGAATTCCTCTGATGGGGAGATTGTTTTCCTGGAACAAGGAGAAGGCGGAGATTGAATCGCTATTGATCATGATTACTCCACGGATTCTCAATAATTCCGAGCAGGAAGAGAAATTCTTCCGCGACAGGATCAATAAGCACCGCGAAGAGGATTTCTTTCGCAAGGATGCTCTTGAGGGCGGGAGGGCTCCGCAGGAGACAAAGGACAACTGAAACACCTGTAAATAAATAGGTTACGAAACAACGGAAGAGTTTCTTCTTACAACTCTTCCGTTGTTTTTTTTTTATAAACAAGTAAAACAGGGGGTTTCACTCGCGAGTGATGAGTACGTTTTTTCTCATCACATTCAGAATTGATTCCGGTGGTTCGATTCATATGGGCAGATGGCTCCTTGAGGGCGGTATTTCTATAAATTCCAAGCCTGTCGCGATTTCCCGACGTAGATCTTTAAGAGATTATTTTGGCCGTACGTAAAAAAACTGAAACAAAGAGATCCGAATCCGGTAGCCAGGAATTTGGCGCGGGTTTGGGCTCAGGCGACAACAAGTCGTCGAAACGTCGATCCGGTTCTTCCGGCTCGCGAAGAAGAAAACCGTCCGAGGCGAAAGATTCCGGCGACTCCGCTCGAAAGCCTCCTCGTAAACGTTCGAGCGGCAGCAAGCCGCGTTCAGGAGCCTCTCAGACCGCCGCCTCCGCAGATGCAGGCAAGGGAAGCTCCCGAGCTTCGCGTTCAAAAGATGCGAGTCGTGCGGGAGGGGGACAACAGCCGGAACGGACGCGAACTCGCAGGCGGCGGCGTCCCGCAAGGTCTTCACAGGAAGGTGAGGCACGCGCTGTCAAGGCGAAGGAGGGGGGGCGAACTGACGGCGGTGAAAAGAAGACCGCCAATGAGAGCAGGCCCGTTCGCCGCCGGCGTCCTCAGGGGAAAAGCGAAGGCGAAACTCCCCAGGCTCGGAGTCGTTCACCATCCAGAAGAAAACGGCCGGCAGATTCAGGCTCCTCGGCTGGCAAGGCTCCGGAGCAGAATAAAGAGACTGGCTCCGAATCGGAAAGCAGGGAGCCGACAGGGAAGAAGAGGCGCCGCAGGCGTTCACGTCCGAGGCGTCGTTCCGGGGCAAAGAAGCCGGCTGTAGCTACGGCCCAGGCTGCCGAGGGCAAATCCGGGCAGGATAAGGAAGACTCGTCCAGGGGAGGGCCCGCCTCAGAGTCCAAGTCCGACTCTTCGGAGAGCCGGAGCTCTGGTCGCCGTAGAAGCCGGGGCCGAGGGCGCGGCAAGGGCGCATCTCAGGAGAAGAAGCCCGGCGGGGGCCGGGGGCGGGGGAGGAAGTCGGATGCTCCCGATAAGAAACCAGCGGCGCGAAAGAAGACCAGCTCCAGGAAGCAGATCAAGAGTGAGGAGCCTGCCGTTGTCAGGAAGATCCTGATCAATGCGGTCGAGCCGCAGGAGATCCGTATTGGGATTCTTGAGGATGGCCGGCTGGACCAGCTCTATTACGAGCGTGCGGCGGAAAAGAAATACCTGGGCAATATCTACAAGGGCAGGGTTGTCAATGTAGAGCCGTCCATCCAGGCGGCCTTCGTTGACATCGGTATTGGCCGTAACGGATTTCTGCACGTTTCGGATGTACTCGGCATCTATAAAGATTCAACTGTGGTTCCCGTTGACCGCCTTTCTGAGCGGGTTCCCGGGTCTCGTGACATGAAGATGCAGGACATTCTCCGCAAGGGTCAGGACATCCTTGTCCAGATTTCCAAGGATTCGATTGGCCTGAAGGGGCCAAGCCTGACGACCTACGTCAGCCTGCCGGGTAAATACCTGGTGCTGATGCCCGGAGTCAACCGTCATGGAGTGTCCAAGCGGATCCGGGATGGTTCCGAGCGAAGCGCCCTGCGTAAAAAGTTGGCCAGTCTCGATCCGCCGGAAGGTATGGGCTACATCGTCCGTACTGCGGGGGAGGAAGAGGCCGCCGAGTTGCTCAAGAAAGATTTTGACGGCCTGATGTCCTCATGGACCGATATTGTTGAGAAGGTGCGTACCCGGAGGACTCCGACCTTGATGTTCCAGGAGTCCGACCTCGTCACGCGCTCGTTGAGAGATCTTTTCGATTCCAGCGTAGAGGAGATCCTGATCGACGAATCGGCCGTTTATGAGCATGGAAAGGATTTCCTGCTGAGCGTGATGCCCCAGGCCGCCGAACGTTTGAAGCTTTATACCGGTAAGACTCCCCTGTTCACCAAGTTTGGTATTGAACAGCAAATAGAGCGTATATACAATCGCCGGATTCAATTGCCAAGTGGCGGGTGGATCATACTCGAACAGACGGAGGCGCTGGTCGCTGTCGATGTTAATTCCGGCAAGTATCGTGATGAGGAGGATCTAGAGTCTACTGCGCTTAAAACGAATCTCGAGGCGGCTGAAGTCATCTGCCAGGAGCTGCGCTTGAGGGATCTCGGCGGGCTCGTCGTTATCGATTTTATCGATATGGAAAAGATGCCCAACCGCAGAACACTCGAGCAGACCGTGAAAAAGTGCCTCAGCAAGGATAAGGCCAGGAGCTGGATTACGCGGGTCTCCCGGTTCGGGATTATCGAGATGACCCGGCAGAGGGTTCGGCCGAGCTTCGAGAGCTCCAACCATGTCGCCTGCTCCTGTTGCGAGGGAACGGGCTGGGTGAAATCGCCTACGAGTGCCGGCATCGAGATCTTGAGACGGCTGCGTGGAGAACTGGGACAAAGACAGAAGAAGACTTGCGAGATTACTACAGGGCCGGATGTTGTCAAGTACCTCTGTACTGACAGGGGGAAGATCCTGGCCAATTTTGAAAAAGACTACAATAAGAAGATTGTAGTAAAAAATGATCCGAAGTTCGGGTCAGACAAATATACAATCAGGTACAAGTAAAACCGTCTATTGCAGGAAAGTAGTTCGATGGAAGCAATATTTCGCGACGGAGGTCGCCAGTATCGTGTGCAGCAGGGAGAGACTCTCGAGGTAGATTACCGAGAGGCTGAGGCTGGCAGCACGATCGAATTCAACGAGGTTCTCTTTGTCGGCGATGAGTCGGGCTCTCCCAAGGTCGGGGCTCCGCTGGTTGAGGGAGCGAAGGTCGTGGGGAAGGTCCTCGGCGACGTCAAGGGCAAGAAGCTGATCATCATGCACTTCCGCCGGCGCAAGAATTCGCGCAGGCGTGTCGGGCATCGTCAGAAATACATCCAGGTCCAGATCGAAAAGATCGAAGCCTGATTTCGCCAAAGGTAAGGTTGAGGATCCATGGCACATAAAAAAGGACAGGGCACTTCAAGAAACGGGCGCGACTCTAATGCGCAGCATCGCGGACTGAAGGCCTACGGAGGCCAGCGTGTAAAGGCTGGCCAGATTATTGTTCGCCAGTGTGGGACGAAGTTCCATCCGGGCTTCAATGTAGGGCTTGGAAAAGACTACACGATCTTTTCGCTGGTCGAGGGGACCGTGAA
>DODI01000598.1:11581-15671 GCA_003509045.1 Planctomycetota bacterium
AACCGGACGAGGAGACTTGAGGCGCTCCAGGCCTGCCGCGGGCGGTCTGCGCGCCTCTTTGCGATGATCTAATGTTCATCGACGAAACGACCATTAATGTTCGCAGCGGCAAGGGCGGTGACGGCTGCATCAGCTTCCGGCGTGAGAAGTTCGTGCCGCGTGGTGGACCCAATGGCGGGAATGGAGGAGATGGGGGCAGCGTCTATCTGCAGGCGGATGAGAACATCACCACCCTGCTCGATATTGGCCGCCGCCGTCACTATCTTGCCGGGAAGGGGCAGCCTGGGGAGGGTAACAACCGCTTCGGGAAAAGGGGCAAGGACCTGCTGGTCAAGCTGCCGCTTGGTACCGTAGTCAAGGAGGTGGTCGGGGATGAAGATCCGCGTGAGGGGAAGCCGCTTGTCGATCTCCTCGACTCGGAGCTCATATACAGGGTTGTTTGCGGGGGTAAGGGCGGGCGCGGTAATAAGTCCTACGCGAGCGCCCTCAACCAGGTGCCGAGAGAGGCAGAAAAAGGTCATCCTTGCATGGAGAAGCTGATCCACCTGGAGCTCAAGCTGCTTGCGGATGTCGGGCTGGTGGGACTTCCAAACGCCGGCAAGTCGACCTTCCTTTCCAGGGTCTCGGCCGCCCGGCCTAAGATCGCGGCCTATCCATTTACGACCAAGGAACCGCACCTGGGAATCGCCGAGCTGGGGAGCTACGCCCGTCTCGTGATCGCTGACATCCCCGGGTTGATCGAGGGCGCGCACCAGGGGCAGGGGCTGGGTATCGAATTTCTTCGTCACATCGAACGTACCCGGGTGCTGTTGCACATGGTCTCCTGTGAGTACGACGATATCGACCAGTCGGTCAGGGATTTCCACCTGATCGAACGGGAGCTCTCCGGCTATAGCGAGGAGCTCGCCGGGAAACCTCGCCTGGTCGTCCTGAGCAAGACCGACATGCTGGCGGCCGATGAGGTGAAGTCTTTCGGGGCGGAGTTGAACTCCCGGCTGGGCAAGGAGGTTTTCTCCCTGTCGGCCGTCACCGGGGACGGCCTGGAGAATTTACTGAGAGCAGCCAGCGTCCTTGTAGGCGAGGCCCAAGCCGCAGCCAGCGTTGAGGAGGACCTGGGATGACCTTGCGCGCAGATTGCCGGTCCTGCCAGGCGGAGGGTTGAGATGAGCGCCAGCAGGTTCGGATTTCTGCTCGGCAACAGCACCTTGCGCTACGGATCCTTCGATGGTTCCAGGGTGGGCTCTGGTGGAGTACTCTCCTGGGAAGAGCTGGAGCGGGAAGGCGCTGAAGGTGAGGCCTTCAGCCGGATCTTCGGTCCAGGCAGGGCACCGGGGGAGCTTGTGGCGGGTTCCGTCAGGGACGATCGGCTTGCGGTGCTGGAGGGCTGGCTTGAGACGCCGGCACTGCTCGTCGCCGGGAGAGATTTTGAAATCCCCATTGAGAATCACTATGAAGATCCCGCAGAAGCAGGGGTTGACCGGCTGCTCAATGCCGTGGCGGCGAGGACTCGATGGCCCGGGGAGGCGCTTGTCGTGGTAGATTTCGGTACAGCCCTGAGCTTCAGTGTTGTCTCTGCGCACGGTGAGTTTCTTGGCGGCCCTGTCGGCGTCGGGGTCGGGGCGGCCTTGAGGGGACTCGAGACATCGACTCCGAATCTTCCCGGCCTGCAGGAGGGTCCGGCGGTTCCGTTGATAGCGAGGAGCACCTCGCAGGCGCTACGGGCGGGGATCCTCGGCCAGGCCCGTTTTGGCGTCCAGGGTTTGGTCCAGGGAATCCTTGCCGAGCTTGGTGGAAACGCCAGGGTGGTCGCAACCGGCGGTGAGGCTGAGCTGGTCGCGGCTGAATCCGGCCTCTTTGACTGCATCGAGCCCGGACTTACCCTTGAGGGACTCGCCATCGCGGCCGAGACTGGTTCCAGGCTGTGAGCGAGGCGTTTTTGTATCATCTCGCTTCCCCTCCCGGAGAGGGTGGGATCGCTGTCTTCGAGCTCTTTGGGCCGGGCGCGGCCGAGGCGCTGGCCGCCGGGCTGGCGGGGGGGCGTCTTCCAGAGCCTGGCCGCAGTTGCCTCGATTCTCTCCTCGACGAGGCGGGAGAGACCCTTGACGAGGTGGTTGTCGGCAGCCAGCCGGCCTCATCCATGTGGAGCGGTATCGAGGCCTTTACGCTCTCGGTACACGGCGGCTCCTGGCTGCAGGATCGGACAGCCCGGCGACTTGATTCCCTGGGGGGTGAAGGACTTGACCGAGGCGGAGTGCTGAGACATGCGCTGGAGCTGGGGGCGGTGGATGCTGTCCAGGCTGCCGCCTGCGAACTTCTCCTGGATGCTCGAACTGACAGGTCCGCGAAGTTTTTCAGCCGGCAGCGCTCAGGCGAACTCTCGAAGATTCTTTCTCAATGTGTCGAGCTTGCAGAGGATCCTGTCGATACGGCAGGGCTGGAGAAGCTCGAGAGACTCCTGCGCGGGTTGGTTGAGGGGAGCGTCCGTGCCCGGCGTCTTGGCGAACCTCTCCAGCTGTTGATAGCCGGCTGCGCCAATACTGGAAAATCGACGCTCTTCAATCGATTTATGGAGAAGGAACGGGCTGCCGTTTCGTCCCAGGCCGGCACGACGCGAGATCTTCTTCGCGGGACGGCTGCTATCTTTGATGTTCCGGTTGAGTTGGCAGACAGTGTGGGTCTGCGTCTGGAGCCGGAGGATACGGTGGAGGCTGAAGCCCTCAGCCTGCTGGCCCGCAAGGAGGCGGACGGATGTCTTTACCTGCTGGCTCCTCCCTGGCGGCTGACCGACGGTGACAGAAGTTTTCTCGCTGGCCGCTGGGATCGGAAGACCGTGCTGGTTGGAAATAAACTGGATGGGGCGCCGGATTTACCGTCTGAGGATGCTGATGTTCTTCTCTCGGCTCTTACCGGAGAGGGCTTCGACTCCTTGCTCGAGGTTATCGCGCAGCGGTGGATGGGGCGCGATGCAGGGCTTCCTGCGGGTATTTACGAGGATCCAACAGCCCCATTTACCGCTTCCCAGGCCGCTTCCGTGGAACAGGCATTATCAGCCCTGGTCAAAACTCCTGGCACACCTTTACTTGACGAGGTGAAAAGGTGCCTCATAATAGGCCTCCAATATTCCTGGCCTCAAGAGTGAGCTTTCTTTCGTTAGAAAGCCCGTGCTGCGTCTGGAAATCGGATAAAACTCAATGTCACCTTCTTCACAGGATCCTGTTCCAAGGGAGGCTGAACCTTCGAGGTCTCAGTTGGTGACTCCCGATGACTTTGGCAGTCTCTACCAGCGTTGGTTGGCCGGTATTCGTCAGACCACCGATACCCTGGAGGACTGGGCTCTTGTCGGCATCAAGCGCCGCGGCGCTGTGCTGGCCCGCAGGCTCCTCGAGGATCTTGGCGGCAGCTCGGGGGCAGGGGGGCCGGGACCAGCCTACGGCGAGCTGGACATCTCCCTTTATCGAGACGACTACCATCTGCAGACGGGTGCGCCGGCGGTGCTCGGTACCGAGATTTCCTTCGAGGTGGAGGATAAGTTCATCGTCCTGGTAGATGATGTTCTCTATACAGGGCGAACGGTTCGGGCAGCGCTGGACCTGATTCTCGACTTCGGCAGGCCGAGGAGAATCTGGCTTGCAGTGCTGGTTGACAGGGGTAACCGCGAGCTGCCGATCGAGGCGAATTTTACCGGGGAATTTTTCGAACCGGAACGAAACGACCGGGTGCAGGTGCGCCTGAAAGAGATGGGAGATGATTACGATGGCGTAGATCTCACGAGCTTCGTGGAGACAGGCGCTTGAGCGATACGATGAATTGGAATAGAAAACATCTTCTTGGACTCGAGGACCTCAGCCGGGAGGAGATCATCGAGTTGCTGGATACGGCCGAGGGTTTTCGCGAGGTTTCCACCCGGAGCGTGAAGAAGGTTCCCGCTCTGCGGGGACGGGTCGTGGTGAACCTCTTCTTTGAGCCCAGCACGAGGACGCGCACCTCGTTCGAGCTGGCCGGTGCCCGGCTCTCGGCGGATGTGCTGAACTTTTCCGGGTCATCCAGCTCTACCAGCAAGGGGGAAACCCTCAATGACACGGCTCTCAAT
>DODI01000273.1:0-5407 GCA_003509045.1 Planctomycetota bacterium
GCGTCTTTCCCGGCCTTTACCCTGCGTTTTTTCCCGGCACTCTTCTTCTTGGTTTCCGATGCATCCGGGCTGAAATGCCATGACACAACCCAAACCCCCGCGCACGCCAGGGCCAGGCAGCCGGGAACCACCGCGATCATCACATCAGGTGAGTTCATCCATCCAGGTGGGTTCATCCATCCGTCGCCAGCGGTCCAACCAACCCAGAATCCCCAGGTCTGCACCAGCAGGGCACCCGGAATCATCCAGATGGCGAAAGCGATCGTATACATGATGCCCCCGATAATCCCATAGGCGATGATTTTAGCGTACCAGGGCAGGTACTCGAGTCGATCGCCTTCCTTTTTCAGCCTGGCCTGGTGCTTCTTGATTCGCTTCGAATACGCTTCAGCCTCATCCTTGCGGCCGGCTTTCCTGGCTTCTTTCCTCAGGCGGCGAAGACCCACAATATCATTATCCAGCCGGAGCCCCTCGATCTGGCTCAGGTAATCCAGCTTGATCTCCTCGAGCCTCTCGTGCTCTTCCTCATTATCCTCGCGCCGGGCTTCACTCATCTCTTCCTCGATCTCATCGATAAAACCCTCCAGCTCCCTGATCTCCTCGTACGACTCGCTGGCTTCCTCGAACCAATATGATCTCCAGCTGCCCCCCGCCGGGCGCCTGCGGACGACCCAGGCGCAAAACCTGGTGAAAACAAAGAGGCTCGCCCCGATCACGATCACCACCTCCCACAACGGCCGGTCCAGCAGCGCGTAAAGCACGAGGCTCCCGCCAAACCAGGCGATGACCGTCAAACCTCCAACGATCACCGCGAGATTGGTGAGAAACCCGTAAAGAAATAGCATGAGCTTCATATCTACAACCCCTGGCATCAGTTAAGCCCAGTCTGGCAGCCTATGCGAGTCCATGGGAGAGGGCAAGAAGAGGATTCCCCCTGCCTGCTGACCGCCCGGATAAAACCCCGGGTGCCGGAAGGCCGCGGGGATTTAATTAAGCGGAGGGTAAGGGATAGATGTATTATGAGGAAAACCACCAGGGCGAGGAATGAGACACATCCTGAACAGACCGACCAAATGGGGAATGGGACTGCTCGCCATCATGGCGGTCCTGCCGGGGGTGTCGGCTGAGGAGACGAGGGAGGCCCCATTGCTCGAACGCGATGTGCTTCCGATCCTCCAGAAAAACTGCATGGGCTGCCACGGCGGGCTGAAGCGAAAGCGCGACCTCGATCTGCGAACGCTGCCAGCCATGCTCAAGGGCGGCAAGGGCGGCCCGGCGGTGGTGGCGGGCAAGCCTGGGGAGAGCGCGCTGTGGCAATCGGTGGCCGAAGATGAGATGCCGAAGGGAAAACCTCCTCTTTCGAAAAAGGACAAGGCGGTGTTGAAGGAATGGATTTCGGCGGGCCTGCCAACCCTGGGCCACCTGCTTAAAAAGTATGAGAAGCCGCTGTTGCCCGCCGGCGAGAAACATGAACCCGGCGCGGTGGCGGAAGCCCTGGACGGCCACGTCAGCGGCCAGCTCAAACGCCATGGACTGAAGCCCGCCGCGGCGGCTGAAGATGCGGAGTTTCTCAGGCGCCTGTACCTCGATCTGAACGGGCGAGTCCCCACGGCCGAACAGGCGACGGCCTTCCTCGAGAGCGCCTCGCCGGACAAGCGCGCCAGGCTGATCGATGAGCTCCTCGCCGCGCCGGAATTCGGTGACCATTTCGGACGCACCTGGCGCGAATGGATCTGTCCGCCTGAGCTGCCATCGGACATGAACAGCGGCCGCCAGCCGGTGCAGCAGTCGCGCGACCTCGGCAAGTGGCTGGCGCGACAATTCAACGAGAACGCCACCTGGGACAAGCTCGTGCGCGACATTCTCACCGTCAAGGGCGAGATCAAGAACCAGCCGCAGCTGATCTTCTACGGGCTCGTGGGACAGAACGCCAAGGCCACCCCCTCCGGCAGCACGCGGACGATCGGCTCGCTCTTCATGGGCGTTCAGCTGCAGTGCGCGCAGTGCCATGACGACCCCTACCGCGACTGGGCGCAAAACGAGTTCTGGGGCCTGGCGGGATTCTTCAACGGCATAAGCGGAGACTTCTCGAAGGTCCAGTCGCGCGAGGTACACGGCCAGGTGAGCATCCCCGGGACCGCCTTTTTCAACGCCGGCACAAAGGTGCCCGTGAGCTTCCTGCACGGCACGAAGCCGGATGCGAAACGCAAAACGGACTGGCGCGGAGTGTTTGTCGACTGGTTGACCCGGCGCGAGAATCCATTCTTCGCGAAAGCCTTCGCCAACCGTCTCTGGTTCCAGCTCTTCACCCGCGGCATCGTGCACCCGGTCGACGACATGCGGGAGCTGAACCCTCCCACGCACCCGGGCCTCCTGAACCTGCTGACCAACGAGTTCGCGGCCTCGGGCTTTGACGTGAAGCACCTCCTGCGCTGCATCTGCAATTCGCAGACCTACCAGCGCACCAGCAAGGGTACCCTCGCGCGGCAGCAGGAGCTCTTCGGTCGCGCGCCGATGCGCGTGATGACAGCCGATATGCTGCTCGAATCGCTGAAGATCGCCTACGGTGATCCCGGGCTCGATCTTCGCACCCACGCCAAGGACGACGGTAATACCACCGGCGAGAGCGCCGCAGTGGGCGACGAGTACATGGAATTCCACCGGCGCTTTGGCACCAACGAGGAGGATGCCACCGATTTCACCCACGGAATCCCGCAGATGCTCACCTTCATCAACCACCCACGCCTGCGCCAGGGCGGCCGGTTCATGGAGGATTGGCTCAAGAAGAATCCTGGCATCAAACCCGAGGTCATGATCGAGAGGCTCTACCTCGGCACCTTGTCGAGACGACCGACCAGCGAAGAGCTGGCCGAGGCCGTCGCCTACACCGCCGCCTCCGAGGAACCCAAACAAGCTTATACTGACGTACTGTGGATGCTGGTCAACCGAAGCGAATATCTATTTGTCCGATGAATACACACGAACTCTTCCAACGACGTGACCTCCTCAAGCTCTCCGCCGCCGGCCTGCTCTCGGGCGTGTCGGTGCCGTGGTTCGAATCGATGGCCAACGCCGCGGAGCAGGTACAGCGACCGCGCGGCAAGAAGTGCATCCTGCTGTGGATGGACGGCGGCCCGAGCCAGGGGCACACCTTCGATCCCAAGCCCAACGGCGAGTTCAAGAGCATCCCCACCACCGTGCCGGGCATTCACGTCACCGAGAAATTCCCCAAGCTGGCCCAGTGCATGGAGGACATGGCCTTCCTGCGCTCGATGACCACCGAGATCAACGATCACTACGACGCGAAATATTACCTGCACACCGGCTTCCGGCGCGTGACCAACCTGGAGCATCCATCCATCGGCAGTATTGCCTCGGCGTTCGTCGGGCTACCCAATGATGACATGCCGGCCTTTGTAACCATCGATGCCGGCAACGACAAGGGCAACGGCGGCCGCTTCTATCGCTCCGTACCCGCCTACCTCGGGCCCCAGCACGCGCCGCTGGCCGTCCAGCATCCGGCGCGGGGGCTGGAGAACCTGAAGCCGGATACCCGGGGGCTCGACCGGCGCCTGCGGCTGCTCGGCAAGGGCGAGGAGCGCTTCGTGCGCGAGTACAACCTGCCGGTGGTCAACGCCAAGCAGGCCGCCTTCCAGCGGGCCGTGAATCTCATGCACTCGCCTCGCGCCAGGGCGTTCAATCTTGATGATGAACCGGCTGCCATTCGCGAGCAATACGGGGAAGATCGATTCGGTAAGAGCTGCCTGCTCGCTCGCCGGCTGATCGAATCCGGCGTCTCGTTCGTGGAAATTTTCCATCGCGGCTGGGACGACCACGAGGGAGCGGGCATGCGCATCGCCGCGCGCGCGCCGTGGATGGATGGAGCGATGTCGACACTGATCCTCGACCTCAAGCAGCGCGGCATGCTCGATGATGTGCTCATCGTTTGGATGGGCGAATTCGGCCGCACCCCGGGTGATGGCAATGGCCACTTCTGCCGCGCCTGGACCAGCATGATGGCCGGCGGCGGCATCAACACGGGACAAACCGTAGGCGCGACCAATGAAACGGGCAAGAACCCCGGCGACACGATCACAGAGCGACCCATCACCACGCCCGATTTCATGGCGACGCTCTGCACCATCCTCGGCATCGACCCGCACCAGGAGCTCATGGCCTCCGGTGACCGCCCCATGCCCCTGGTGGACAAGAAGGCCAAGTTGGTCAAGGAGCTCATCGCATGAAGCTCCCCCCCTTCATCCTCGCGCTGCTCCTTGCGACTACGGCTCAGGCCGAGACCAACCAGGCCGTGCTCGATCACGTGAAGTCTCTCGGTGGCCGCGTGCGCCGGGTATCAGCGAAGCGGGAAGCGCTGGAGGTGGATTTCGAGTTCAGCGGCGACAAGGTCACGGATGCCGAGCTCGCCCGGCTGGCGGAGCTGGGTCCCATCGAGAGCCTGCGACTGAAGAAGACCGGCCTCACCGATGCCGGGCTCCAGCACGTGGCGCGGCTTGCCGGGCTGCGGCGGCTCTACCTCGAACACACCGCCATCACCAACGCCGGCCTCAAGCAGCTGGCTGGCCTCAAGAAGCTCGAGTACCTGAACCTCTACCAGGCCCAGGCCACAGACGAAGGCCTGCTGGAGCTCGCGCCCGCCCTCCCCGCCTTGAAAGAGGTCTATTTCCACCCCCGCCAGGTCACGGCCGCCACCATCGGCAAGATCTCGGAAAAGCTGCCTGGGCTGCGGGTGTGGCCCCGGCCCGAGCGCGAGCGAGCGCGCGTGGAGGCCGTGCTGAAACTCTCGGAGGCCAACCTCGCCGACGCGGAGTCGGAGTGGAAAGTGGCCGAGAAGGAATTCAAGGAACTCCACCCGCTGGTCAAGGAGCTCAAGCCCCAATTCGAAAACGCCAAGAAGGCCGCTGAGGCCGCCAGGAAAAAGGCCGACAAGGCCCGCAAATCCGCCGAGACCGCCAAGCGACGCGCCGCTGACCTGGAGCGCAAATTCAAGGACGCCGACCGCCAGGCCAGCGCCAGCCCGGATGATGAAAACCTGAAAAAGAAAGCGGCTGAGTTGAAAGCCCAGGCCGATGAGGCCGGGCGCGAACGCCAGGAGCTGGAAAAAAAATCCGATACCGAGCGCCTTGCCAACGAGGCCGCGCAGAAGCTCAGGCAGGAGCTGGAGAAAAAGTTCCACCGCGCCTCCAACTCCAAGAAAAAATTCGAGTTGGCCAAGGCTGAGATAGAGGCCGCCAGGCTCCATGCCGAATACGCGCGCCGTGATCACAAGGCGTTAAACGGCAAATAAACAACCCGATCCTCACCGGATGAAATTTCTATGCGAGGCCATGGGCGGGGCAAGGAGAGGGTGGGGTTAGGCGTCCAGGGAGTCGTGGCCCAGTTGCGCGCG
>DODI01000452.1:0-7177 GCA_003509045.1 Planctomycetota bacterium
CCGCTTTTCTTTTTGTTTCTCCGTGCCCTCTTTGGCTTCGCGTCTTTGTTCTTGCCTCCCCCTTTCTTGTAGCCCTCAAAAGGCTCTACCGCATTCGCGGGTAGCGAGGCCAGCACCTTCCCAAGACGCGCGCGCGCCCTGGCCACCTCCGGATCGGCGCTCCCGCGCAGGTCGTTCTTCTCGAGATAGTCTTTCTCCAGGTCCCAGAAGGCTCCGGTGGAATCCAGCTTATATCGTTTGTCGCGAATGGTCCTGCGGTCCTCAATCTGGGCGAAGATCCACTCGCGTTTGCCCGCCGCCGACTTGTCGCCGCGCAGGGACGAAACGAAGGAGCGGCCGTCCAGCTTGACCCCGGCGGGGAGTTCGGCCCCCGCGAGTTCGGAGAAGGTGGGCAGCATGTCGGTGAAATCAATGAGGTCCCGGGTACTCACACCTCCCTTGCTGAACATGGGAGCCCGCACCAGGAAGGGCATATGAACGCCCCAGTTATTCGTCCTGCCCTTGCCCTTGGGATAGGGCTTACCGCGCAGCGTCCCGGACGCAGAGGAACCATTGTCCCCGGTAAAGATGATAATCGTCCGGCCGCCGATACCGAGTTCATCGACCGCGGTGACCAGCTTACCAACGAGGCGGTCCATGTAGGTCACCATGCCGGCATAGAGCTCGGTCTTGCCCTTGGGAGCATTCGCCTTATTCAACGGTGTGGGGAGAAACGGACCGTGGACCAACATCATCGGGTAATAGGCCAGGAAGGGACGATCCTTATTCCGCCGAATGAAATCGATCAGGAAATCGTTGACCGCCTCGGATCCATGCGGGTGGACCTTGCGCTTGCCGTTGGTCATGAGGTACCCGTCCCAATAGCGCTTGTCGCTCGGCGGAGCGTTGCCGGTCTCGTACCCTGTCCAGACACAATGCTCATCGAAGCCGTGCCGTTTCAGGGCATCGGGATATTTCCTGAAGTCGTTGATCTGCCACTTTCCTCCAATAGCCGTGGCATAGCCGGCCTTCTTCACGACGCGGGCGAAGGAGGTGAACTTCTCCCAGTCGAAACCTTTGCCGCCCCAGCGCGGCACATCATGATGGCGAACCCAGCCCGTTCGAAAAGGATACATTCCCGTCAGCAGCTCCATCCGGGTCGGGGTGCAGATCGGAGCGCACCAGCAATTGTCGAAACGAATCCCCTGCACCGCCAGCCGGTCTACGTTCGGCGTGGGATGCGAAGAACCGTAGGCCGAGATCCAATCTCGACCCATATCATCCACCATGATGAAAATGATATTCGGCCTCGTTTCAACCGCCCGGGCCGCCGTGAAGACTGAAAAAAATACGGCCGCGGCAACGACCGGGACAACTATGTAAACCCGCATCTGAATCTCCTTAGGTCTCTTTATTTCAGGCATCAATATATTGCATCCCGAGACCTCATCTACACACCGAATCTCGAAATTAGGCGCCCGTATCCGGGAAGAAGAGCCGCGGCGGCCACGGCGACTGGAAGCTCCCCGCCGGATTCGAATCATGTGAAATCAGCTTGAGTCGTTGCCCAGCGATTTCCAGCACGTTAGACTGTGCGTCTAAGGGAAGACTCCCAGCTTTCACGGTCCGTATGATCTCCCACTACAGAGAAATATCGCGCTGATGAACAACACCAGGTTCCTACACAAAACCCCCGCCCGGCCGCTCTGTCTCCGCCTTCCAATCCTGCTGGCCGTCGCCTGCTCCTGTCTTTGCCTGCCGCTGCCGGCGGAGGACAAGACGGCCGCGCAGGAGATCAGCTTCAACCGCGACATTCGTCCCATCTTCGCCGCCAATTGTTTTCTCTGTCACGGACCCGACAAGAAGAACAGGAAGGCCAGGCTGCGCCTTGACGAGGAGAAGAGCGTCGCCCGGGTCTTCCGAAAGAAAAATCTTTCCGAGAACAAGGCCTGGCTGCGCATCAACTCGAAGGATGAAGAAAAAATCATGCCGCCCCCGGACTCCCACAAGGAGCTGACGGCGGAAGAGATCGAGAAAATCGGCTCCTGGATCAAGGGCGGTGCCGCCTGGCAGGGCCACTGGGCATATATAACACCGCGGAAGCCGAAGCTTCCTCCGACCAGGAAAACGGCCTGGGCGAAAAATCCGATCGACCACTTCGTGCTGGCCAACCTCGAACGCAAAAACCTCGAGCCTGCGCCCGAAGCCGGCAGAGAGATGCTCATCCGCAGGGTAAGCCTCGACCTCAGGGGACTCCCTCCCTCGGTCAAGGAGCTTGACGCCTTCCTCGCCGACAAGAGCCCCGGAGCCTACGAGAGTATGGTCGACCGCATGCTGACCTCTCCCCATTACGGAGAGCGAATGGCCCTGGCCTGGATGGACGCCGCGCGCTATGGAGACTCAAGCGTCTTTCACGCCGATGGTCCGCGCGACATGTGGCCATGGCGGGACTGGGCCATCCGCGCCTACAACGGCAACAAGCCCTTTGATGAGTTCTCCATCGAGCAATTGGCAGGAGATCTCCTCCCAGGATCCACCGTTGAGCAGAAAATCGCGACCGGATTCAACCGCAACAACGCAACCACGGACGAGGGGGGCGCGATCGCCGAGGAGTTCCGGGTGGAATACGCCGTCGACCGCGTAATGACAACATCGCTGGTCTGGCTCGGCCTCTCCCTGCAATGCGCGCAATGCCACGACCATAAATACGAACCGATCTCACAGGAAGACTACTATCGGTTCTTCGCCTACTTCAACCAGGCCTCCGACCCGGGCATGCAAAGCCGGGGAGGCAACCAGTCGCCGGTTGTAAACGTCCCCAACTTCGCTCGCGCCGCCATGATGAAGAAGGAGCAGGCTTCCCTGAAGGCGGCAGAGGGAAAGCTCGCCGCGCGAGCGAAAGCCGCCGAGGACGAGTTCCAGGCCTGGGTCAAGAAGGCCGAGAAGGAATCCGGAACAGGCCCGGCCGAGCCGACCGGGCTGATCCATCACTTTTCGCTCGACGAGGGCCAGGGCAACGCCATCTCGGACTCGCTTGACTCCAGCCGAAAGGGGACTGTCAAGGGAAGCAGCCACTGGGTCGACGGCAAGTTCGGCAAGGCCTTCCGGCTCGACGGCGGAAACTACATCGAGCTCGGCGATCACGCCAACTTTGACAGGACCGACTCGTTCTCTTTCGGAGCCTGGATCAAGCCGGCGGGCAATGGCGCCCCCCTGGCGAAGATGAACGACGGCAACAAGCACCGAGGCTGGGACCTCTATCTCCAGAATGGCCAGGTCGGAATGCACCTGATCAGCTCCTGGCCCAATGACGCGCTGAAGGTCATGAGCAACGGAAAGGTCCAGAACGGGAAGTGGAACCACGTCTTTGTCACCCACGATGGATCGGGAACCCCCGCGGGAGTGAAGGTCTATATCAACGGAAAGAGCCAGGGGCTCAAGACCGAACAGAACAACCTCCGCAGCTCAACCCGCGGCAAGGCGAGCCTGAAGATCGGCAGACGCCAGCCAGGCTCTCCCTACAAGGGACAGATCGATGATGTCCGAATCTACGGCCGCGAGCTCAACGGAGCCGAGGTGGCCGCTCTCTCCGGCAGCGACCCGCTCGCGCCGATCTTCGCCACGCCCGCTGCCAGCAGGAAGCCCGGACAGATCGACGTCCTGAGGAAGCATTTCCTCTCATCCATCGACAGGGAATACATCTCCATCACGAAAGATGCGGCCGGGTGGCGAGCCAAGATCAACGAGGCCGCCAAGCCCCAGGGAAACGTCATGGTGATGGCGGATGTCGGCAAACCGCGTAAGACCTATGTTCTCATGCGGGGCAATTACGCCTCTCCCCTCAAGGACAAGCCCCTCGAGCCAGGCACCCCCAGTGTGCTCCCGGTACAGGCCAAGGACAGCCCGGCAAACCGGCTCGGCCTGGCCCGCTGGCTCTTCCAGCCCGAGCATCCGCTCACCGCAAGGGTCGCGGTCAATCGCTACTGGTATATGCTTTTTGGCAGGGGAATCGTAAAGACGATCGAGGAGTTCGGCTCCCAGGGCGACTGGCCCAGCAACCTGCAATTGCTCGACTGGCTAGCGACAGATTTCCGCGAAAGTGACTGGAATGTGAAGCGAATGCTCAAACAAATGCTCATGTCCTCGACCTACAGGCAGAGCGCCAGGGCCTCCAGCGACCTGATCAAGCTGGACCCGGAGAACAAGCTCCTCGGAAGGGGACCCCGCTTCCGACTGCAGGCCGAGTTCATCCGCGACACGATCCTCTCGGCCTCGGGACTCCTGGTGAAGGATATCGGCGGGCGGGGCGTCAAGCCCTACCAGCCGCCGGGGCTCTGGAACGAGGTCAGCCTTGGAGGGAATGTCCGTTTTGTTCAGGACCACGGCGAAAAACTCTACCGCCGGGGCATGTACACCTATTGGAAACGCTCCTCCCCCGCTCCCAGCCTGACGATCTTCGATACCCCCACGCGTGAAAAATGCGTCCTCAGACGATCGCGTACCAACACGCCCCTCCAGGCCCTGGTGCTCCTCAATGACCCGCAGTACATCGAGGCGGCGCGTTCCCTCGCGCAGAAGGTCACGCTGGAGGCTGGGGATTCAATCGATGCCCGGATCGTGCTCGCCTACCGGCTGGCGACCGCGCACGGCCCCTCAACGAAGACCCTCACCCTGCTCAAGAAGGCCTATGAAGAAGAGCTTGCCGTGTTCCAGAAAGATCCGGAGCGCGCGAAGAAGCTGCTTGGCGTTGGCGAATCGAAACGCGACGCGGCGATCGACGGGGCTGAACACGCAGCCCTGACCATCATCTGCAGTATGATCCTTAACCTTGACGCCACTGTTACAAAAGGTTGATTCATGAACCCTCTCGAACAATACCAGCTTGAAATGACTCGCCGGCAGCTGCTCTCCACCGGCTCCCGGTTCCTTGGCGCCACAGCGCTCACCTCCCTGCTCGGGCAGGACCAGGTTTTCTCCGCCGACACCATCCCGGGAACCGAAGCCCAGGGGCTTCCGGACCTCCCACACTTTGCCCCAAAGGCCAAGAGGGTGATCTATCTCTTCATGGCGGGCGGCCCATCTCACATCGACACGTTCGATTTCAAGCCCGAGCTGCGCAAGATCCACGGCAAGGAGCTCCCGGAATCCATCCGCCAGGGCCAGCGGCTCTCGACCATGACCTCTGGACAGAAGTCCTTTCCCTGTGTCGCTCCGATGTTCAAGTTCAACCGCCACGGAAAACATGGAACCTGGGTCTCAGAGATTCTTCCGAAGGTTTCCGAGATCGTAAACGACATCACCATCATCAAGAGCCTCCACACTGAAGCGATCAACCACGATCCGGCCATCACCTTCATCAATACGGGCGTCCAGCAGCCCGGCAAGGCGAGCCTCGGCTCCTGGCTCAGCTACGGCCTCGGCAGCCCGAACCAGGATCTGCCGGCCTATGTTGTCATGATCTCCAGGGGGCCGGGCCAGAAGCAGGCGCTCTATTCCCGCCTCTGGGGAAGCGGCTTCCTGCCCTCGAAACACCAGGGTGTCAAGATGCGCTCGAGCTCCGATCCTGTCCTCTACCTCAAAGATCCCAATGGTATCGACCGCAGCATGCGCCGCCGCATGCTCGACCGCCTCGCCGAGATCAACGAAGAACAGTTCGGGCAATTCGGCGACCCCGAGACCCGGACCCGGATCGCCCAATACGAGCTCGCCTTCCGCATGCAGGCCTCGGTTCCCGGGCTGATGGATCTCTCCGACGAACCGGACGACACCTTTGAGCTCTATGGACCGGACTCGAAAAAACCGGGCACCTTCGCACGCAATTGCGTGCTGGCACGCCGAATGGCCGAGCGCGGCGTACCCTTCATCCAGCTGTTCCAGCGCGGCTGGGATCAGCACGGCAGCCTTCCCAAGCTGCTCAGGGGGCAATGCAATAGTATCGACCACGCCGCTGCGGGGCTCGTCAAGGATCTCAAGCGCAGGGGGATGCTGGATGACACCCTGGTCATCTGGGGCGGAGAGTTCGGTCGCACCATCTATTCCCAGGGCAAGCTGAGCAAGAACAACCACGGCCGCGACCATCACGGCCGCTGCTTCACCATGTGGATGGCGGGAGCGGGTGTCAAGGAAGGCTTCGAGTACGGCAAGACGGATGATCACTCCTACAACATCGTCGAGAATCCCGTACCAATCCGTAATTTCAACGCCACGATCCTTCACCTGCTTGGGATTGATCACAACCGCTTCACCTACCGCCACCAGGGGCTTGACCAGAAGATCACCGGGGTAGAGGAAAGCCACGTCGTGAAGGACATTCTCTCCTGAGGCATACCACTGCGGCAAGCTCGCCCCGGGGGCCCTCCCCGTTGACAAGTGGTTACAAGATGTGAATGGATTCTCCTGCGACTCATCAACGATAGTTTATCGACGCCGGCCTCTTTGCCGGCTCCTCCACCGCCAATCACGACCGGACGCGCCCAGCAGCTATATGTTCCAGATCCGACCTGTCACCAGCTTGTTCTTCCTCGTATTCGCCACGCTCAGCACCACCCCGGCCTTTAGCCAGCGCGACAGGCTGCCCAGCATTGGAGAGGTGCGCAAAGAGCTGCTCTCGAGGCACGATGCGAATGAGGACGGCTGGCTGGATGCCCAGGAGCGCGAATCTTTACGAAAAGAGGCCTTCGCCCGCTCCAGCGCCCCCTTTCCCCGGCGACGGGGACGAAGAGGAGGCCGCGACGGGCGACAAGCTGGACAAGAGCGGCAACGGCAGGAGAACATCCCCGCCGCCGCGTCCCGTGAACAGTGGCAGGCCGTAGTCAATGCCTTTGACGCGAACAAGAACGGATATCTCGAGGGCGTTGAAATCGACCAGCTCTACAAAGATCTTGATGCCGGCAAGGTCGGTGATCTTCCGAAATCCTATCTCCGCTCAACCCTGGCGCGGGATTCAAAAATGCAGCGCTCCGGACGGCAGAATCTCGAGGACTTTGACCTGGACTACGATGACCGACTGAACTCCCAGGAACTCAAAGCTTTCAGGAAATCCAGGCTGACCCAGGAGCTCCCGCCGAACCGCCCTGAAAAGGAGCGCGAGGGCGGGGAGGAAGAAGGGAAAGCTGAAGCTGAACCCCAGGAGCTCGAGCGCGCGCCGAGAGTCGTTTTCAGCCATCCCCATGGATTCCAGGAAGCCTCCTTTGAGCTC
>DODI01000240.1:0-3143 GCA_003509045.1 Planctomycetota bacterium
GCATTGGGCGCAGCCTGTGGTGAGGCCCATCCAGACGGTGCCGGTGGTGGCCACCCGGTCGACCATCGAGTAGAAGCGGTACTCGAGCGGGTCGATGCCTCCCTCCTCGTTGATCATGGTGTTGCGATGGAAGCCGGTGGCGACCACCTGGGAGGGGGTTGGGTTCGGAAGCATGTCCCCGGCGAGCTGCTCAATGGTGAACTGGTCGTAGGGCATGTCTTCGTTGAGAGCGCGGATAACCCAGTCGCGCCAGGGCCAGATTGTGCGTCCCCGGTCCTTCTCATAGCCGTTGGAGTCGGCGTAGCGCGCCAGGTCGAGCCATTCCCGGGCCCAGCGCTCGCCGTAGCTCGGGGATTTCAGCAGCCGGTCGACCAGGTTCTCGTAGCCCTTCGGGTTCTTGTCATTGACGAAAGCGTCGGCTTCTTCCGGCGTGGGAGGCAGACCGATCAGGTCGAGGTAGAGGCGGCGAACCAGTGTGTAGCGGTCAGCTTCCCCGGCGGGCTTCAGTTTTTCCTTTTCGAGGCGGGCAAGGATAAAATGGTCGATCGGGTTACGGGGCCAGGCTGTGTTCCTGGTCGCCGGTGTTGCAGGCCGTTTCGGCGGAACAAAGGCCCAGTGCCGGCTGGTTCGCGCTCCGGCGGCCACCCATTTACGCAGGAGTTCCTGCTCTCTCTTGTCGAGTCTGGTCTTCGATTTCTTCGGCGGCATCCTCTCATCGGGATCATCGCTGAAGATACGTTCAACCAGCTCGCTTTCAGCCGGGTTGCCGGGGGTGATGGCTCCGGATTTCACCGCCGCCGCGAGGTCATCTAGCCGCAGCTTCGCCTTGCGCGCTTTTTTGTCGGGCCCATGGCAGGGATAGCATTTCTCCGCCAGGATCGGCCGGACATCGCGATTGTAGTCGACCTCGTCTGCAGCCTGCAGCAGGCAGGAAAAAGAGGCTATTGAGAGGAATAGGGTGAATTTTTTCACACCTGAATATAGAACATGAAAGGCGCGTTTGGACAGTATTTACGCGGTAGTCGATTGAACCAGTTTCCCTGCGGCAGTTCGGTAGCTTGATGAAAAAGAGAACGATCATCCTGGCGGCGCTTCATTTCATTCTGATGTTGGCCTGCGTGATGTTTTCTGTCGGGTCATCGATGGAGGCTTTTGATGATCTGGACTACCAATCCTCCGCTTTCGAGGGTCTTGTCTCGGGGCTGGCGGATATTCTTATGCAGCCGGGAAGCAGTCTCTGGGCGTCGGAGCTGCCGGATGCTGTAGAGTGGGGCCTGTGCCTTGCGAACAGTCTTCTCTGGGGACTGGTGCTGGCCCTGGTTTTCGGTTACGTGATCCAACCATCGAGGAAAAGAGGATAATGTTTACGAGAATTTCTCTTTCAGGCATCGGGCTGTTCCTGGTGGGGGCCGTGTGCGGTTGCCAGGCTCCTTCTCCCCAGTCTGGCTACCAGGTCGAGGAAAAAACGGTTGCTGAGCTCTCGGCTGATATGGCCTCGGGGAAGGTGACATCGGAAGGCCTGGTCAAGCTCTACCTCAGCCGGGTCGAGACGATTGACCAGTCCGGTCCGAAGCTTGGCAGCATCCTGGCGGTCAATCCGCGCGCTCTCGATGATGCCAGGAGGCTTGATGAAGAACGGGCCGAGGGCAAGCTGCGCGGAGCGCTGCACGGCATACCGGTGCTCCTCAAGGACAACATTGAATCGGCCGACCCGCTGCCGACGACGGCGGGCTCGCTGGCGCTGGCGGAGAACCGCGGCAACCGCGATGCTCCCATCGTCGCGCGCCTGCGCGCCGCGGGCGCTGTCATCCTAGGCAAGAGCAATCTCAGCGAGTGGGCCAATATGCGCGGGAGCCCGTCGACGAGCGGCTGGAGCGCGCTGGGAGGTTTGACCCGTAATCCCTACTCGCTCGATTGCACGGCCTGCGGCTCGAGCTCGGGTAGCGCCGCCGCGGTGGCGGCGAACCTCACCGCGCTCGCCGTGGGAACTGAGACCGACGGCTCTGTGACCTGCCCGGGAGCGATGAACGGGATCGTCGGTCTGAAGCCGACTGTCGGATTGCTTTCGCGGCGCTACATCATACCGATCTCCCATACCCAGGACACCGCGGGTCCGATGACGCGTACGGTGGCGGACGCGGCCGCTATGCTGACGGTGATGGCGGGAACCGACAGCCTCGACCCGGCCACGGCCGAGGCCGACAAGCGCCGCGCCGACTACGTCGCCGCGCTGGATGCCGGTTCTCTCAAAGGAGCGAGGCTGGGAGTGCTGCGGCCGCGGAAGGGGGTCTATGGAGCTGCCGCCGAAGAGGTTTTCGAGAAGGCGCTCGGCCAGCTGAGGGAGGCCGGGGCAGAGCTCGTCGAGCTCCAGCAGCCGCCCCAGCGCGGAAGGATCGGGCGCAACGAGATGGTCGTTCTTCTCTATGAATTCAAGGCCAACCTCAACGCCTATCTCGCCGATGCCGCTGCCGCGGTCAAGACCCGCACTCTTGCCGCCGTGATCGAGTTCAACAAGCGCGAGGCCGACCGCGAGCTGAAGCATTTCGGGCAGGAGCTCTTCATCCAGGCGGAGGCGACCGATGGGCTCGAGTCGTCAGTCTACAAGGAAGCTCTCGAGGAGAATCGCCGGCTGGCGGGGCCGGAGGGGATTGACAGGTTGCTCGGTGAGCATCGGCTTGACGCGCTGGTTGCCCCTTCAACCGGGCCGGCCTTCAAGATCGACTTGGAGAACGGTGACAGGTTCCAGGGCGGCCAGATGAGACTTGCCGCTGTCTCCGGGTACCCGCACCTGACGGTGCCGATGGGCCTGGCCGGGGATTTGCCCATCGGTCTCTCCTTTATAGGAACCGCCTGGTCGGAGGCCCGCCTGCTTTCCCTAGGCCACGCCTTCGAAAAGAAGGCGAATGCGCGCAGGAAACCGAATTACCAGCAGGGTAATTAGCCATGCGTTTTCTCGCACTGACGACATTCATGCTGCTGCCGGGTTGCCAGTTCCCGGGAATACTGGACGGAGAACCCTCCTCACGGCCACGCTTCGAGGTGGAGATCCACAGGCCCAGGAACGGTCATAAGCTGCTGCGTGAAGTCAGGCCGACGTTTGTCGGTGACACAGTCGTATTCGATGTCACCGACAAGTTTGGCAT
>DODI01000071.1:0-8795 GCA_003509045.1 Planctomycetota bacterium
ACGATCGGCTATTGGCCCCCGGGCCGAGCCCTGGCGATTTTCTTCGGCAGGACGCCAATGAGCACTTCCGATAAACCGGTTCCCGCAAGCGATGTCAACCTGGTGGGGACGCTCGAAAATGCCGACGATCTCGTTGGTTTCATGTCTGAATCTCGAATACTTATTCGGCGGATTGAATAGAATCTTTCCGGCGTCGTCAAAAAGGCTGTTTCAGGGAAATTCTTACCTTACAATCCAGCAGCACCTGAATGGGTGACCAGCTATGCAAACATTGACGAGCAAACTCGAGTCTAAACGCGACCGGATCGCCAGCCCCGGCCCCGGCGCTCTCCAGCGCGACAAGCCCCCGGTTTCGATTGAGTACTGCGTGCCGGGTAATTACGAGCGGATCGCAACAGCCCTCGCCGAGGCCATCGAGGCCTCCCTTGGCGAGTCCCCCGAGCTGGTTCCTTCCCGCGATGGCGTCTTCGAGGTTTCCGTCCATGGAAGGGTCGTGTTCTCAAAGCGTGCCTGCTCACGCTTCCCTGATCAGGAAGAGATCTTCTATCATCTCCGTCAGCTCTGAGTCGTCGTGGCGGTGAAGAATCGGCGGTTGTTTCACGACGGCTCATTCTTCACTCGCGGAGTTGATTTCCTTTCGGCTGGACCTTGTCGTCGCCAGCGATGAGCTCGATGGCCCGGGGCAGCCATCCGCTTTCCCAGGAATGCTTCCATCTCTGGCCCTTGTGCCAATGATGCTGGATCTTCAGAGAGTTCATCCAGCTCCGGGCCTTTTCGTGTTGTTTTCGGAAGTTCACGAAATGTCCGAGGAGCGCCAGACGTTTTGAGGAGCCAAGCCGCCCGGCATTTTTTTTCAGCAGGCTCTCTACCCTGTATTTTTCGAAGTTCTCACGGCTGCCGAAAATGGGTCCCGATCCGTAGGGGCCGGGCCTGTCGAGAGCGAGGGGGGCGTCAAACGCGGCGGCGGCGGCGAAGACCTCCTGGTTCCTCAGCAGCAGGGTAAAGGCGCCCCAGCCGGATTTGCTGAAGCCGACCAGGAGTCGCCCGGCTCTTCCCGGGATGGCAGGGTAGTTTTTTTCAACGAGGGGCAGTACGACGCGGGTCAGGTAGGATTCCTGGCGGATCATCGGATCGCTCGGGTGGTCGGCGTACCAGGGAAGATGTGAGAAGGTCGGGGCTACGCAGACCAGCTTATGCCGGTTGTGAAGCCCTGCCTTGCGGATCGTCTTCAGGCCGTTTCCCCAGCGCTGGCCGTCCAGGGCTTCAACCGGAAGAACATAGAGAACCCTGTAGCGCTGGCTCTTGTCGAATGCATCCGGAAGCAGGACCCGGATCTTCGTGGTCCCGGCCTGGTAGGGGGAGCGCACCGTGTGGAGCTGGAATCCTCCATCGTCAACAGGCGCGGATATTTCAATCCGGTTCTTGTCCTCCGCCGGGCAGCGGAGCTGCGTAAGCAGCAGGATAATGACTATGAGGATCTTTCTGGCAGTCATGGTCTTCTCGATGCGGGCAGGGATCGTTTTTTAACAGGGTCCGGATGCGGGAAAAACCGCGCAGGCGCGTCATTTCTTGTGTCTTGTTAGCAGGTTTTCAGTGTAGCCCAAATGGGGATCGGCCCGTAATATTGTAGTGGGGCGTATTAATATCTACTTTGGCGAACAAATGGGGATTTTCAAGTGGCTGGTATAGCAAGTGGCGTCAGGCTGAAGAGCAGCCGATTGAACCGATTTCCGGTTTCATTGGTGGCAATTGTATTGGTGTTTGCCATGCAAGCCACGGGGCAGGCCTCGGTCGTCATTAACGAGATTCATTATAACCCGCCGGCGCCCGATGGCAGGGACCTGGAATTTGTCGAGCTCTACAATTCTGGCCCGACAGCGCTCGCCATCGCTGGCTGGAAGCTCGATGGAGGGATCTATTTTGAGTTTCCCGCAGGGGCGGAGATTCCAGCTTCCGGCTATGTCGTGGTCTGTCGGGACCGGGAGCTCGCCGCCGAGAGCTACAATGTGTCCCAGGCGGAGCTCTTCGGTAACTACGAGGGCAGCCTGGACAATGATGGCGACAAGGTTTCTCTGCTCGATGGCTTCAACGCCGTCGCGGATGTGGTGAGATACGATGACAGGTTTCCCTGGCCGTCCGGCTCAGGTTCCGTAGACGGGGGGGGAGCTTCTCTCGAGCGCGGCTGCGTCTCGGCACCCTCGATCATGCCGACCAATTGGGCCTCGGCGCTGGGCAACCGGCCCACCCCGCTGGCGGCCAATTCGCGGGCCGCGTGTCCGCCGGTTCCCATGTCCGTTCCTGATGTGGTTATCAACGAGATCCATTACCATCCCGCGGGAAATTCCGAGGAGTTGGAGGAATTCGTCGAGCTTCACAACCACGGCTCCCAGGCTGTCAACCTTGGCGGCTGGAGCTTCACCGGGATAGAATTCGTTATTCCCCAGGGAACCGTGATTGCCGCGGATGGCTATGTGGTCATTGCGCGCAACGCCGAGCATGTCAGCGCGTCCTTCGGCCTGGATAATGTACTGGGCGATTTTACCGGCCAGCTTGCCAACAGCGGAGAGAGGATCTCCCTGCTGGACGCAGCTGGCGTCTCTGTCGACTCGGTGCGCTACTCAGATGGTGGGGAGTGGCCCTGGGAGGCTGATGGCGAGGGCCGCAGCCTCGAGAAGATCAGGCCTGACGCGGCCAGCTCCGATCCATCCAGCTGGACGAGCAGCGCCATCAGCCCAGGTGACTTTGCCAGTGTCTCCGCCGTAGGCCCCCTCGGCCGCCTGGTCATCCAGCGGCTTCTTATCGCCATCAACGGAGGCGGGGAGTTTGTGATCGACAATGTCCGGCTCAGTCCAGTCCAGAATCTGGCTCTGAATCTCATCGTGAACGGTGATTTTGAAGCGGGAGTTGAGGGCTGGGATCTTCGCGGCAACGCGTCTGGTTCCGGTGTATTGAACGGAATTGGCGTCGATGGCAGCAGTGGCCTCCGAATTCTCACCGCAGCCTCCTGCGGAGAGGGTTGCTTCTCCTGCTCCTCACGCGACAGCGTCGCCCAGTCTTTCAGGTCGGACAATCTCGACCGTGAGGCGGACTATCTTCTTTCCTTCGATTACAAGTTTGTCGAGGGCGATTCGAATCTGTCGCTCAGGCTCTTGCGCGGAGTCGAGATCTGTCTCAACGAGAAGCTCGTGAGCCCCGCCCTGGCCAATTCCTCCAGGGCAGAGAGCATCCCGCCGTTTATCTCGGATCACGGCAGGTTTCCCATGGAGCCGACCTCGGAAGATCGCACAACGATTTCCGCGCGGGTTCGCACGCCGGGCAACCAGGCGCTCGAATCGGTCGAGCTGAAGTATGTGGTGGGCGAGGATGACCCGGTCACCCTGCAGATGTTCGATGATGGGCAGCACGGAGATGCTTTCTTCTCCGATGGGGTCTACGCCGTAGAGCTTCCCACGCTCTTTGACCACAACACCGAGGTCTATTACCAGGTTGTGGCCAGGGCCGCAGATGGAAGTGTCGGGGCGGGACCGCGGACCCATAACGGTACGCGCATGGTCAAGCGCGACCTGCGGGGATTCTACGTCAATGATGAGATCGCCGATACGAGCCTGCCGGTCTACCACGTCCTCATACCCGGGGTGAGCACCACCAACCCGCGATCTATCAACGGCGCTCTCAACTGCGACACCCTGCGTCCGGGCTCCTTTGTTTACCGCGGCGACATCTATCCGGAGGTTGGAATGCGCTTTCGGGGTAATACCGCCTGTGTCCTCGACAAGAGAAACCTCAAGTTCCGGTTCAATCGTGGACGGTATTTCAAGAACCTGAGAAAGCTGAATCTCCAGGGCATGTGGACGGACAAGTCCCTGGTTCGTGAGCACCTGGCCTGGGAGTTCATTCGCCAGCTCGGGATCCCCTACTGCAAGACTGAGTATGTCAGGGTGCATCTCAATGGCAGCTACCATGGCCTCTACCTCTCGCTCGAGCATCCCGACAGCCGCTACCTCGAGAGAAACGGCTTCGATGGAGATGATTGCCTCTACAAGGCGAAGCAGCCTCCCCGGGATGGAGGCACTCCCATCGGGGTCGCCGTCCAGAGCCGTGTCACCGACTATCCCTCCTATTGGGAGCAGGAGACCTGCGAGAATGAAGACTTCACTGCGATTGCCGACTTTATCGGCGACATGCATCGCGATGCGCAGGGAGGCTCCTCGGCTGAGTTTTTTCAGCAGCGCAGCATGCCGGAGCAGCTCATCGGCTATCAGCTTGCCCAGTCGGTGCTCGATAATATCGACAGCTTTGCGAAGAACCACTTCCTGTGCTGGAATAAGGAGTCCGACAAATGGACCCTTCTTACCTGGGATATGGACTTGGTCTTCGGCAAGAATTTCGACCCTGATATCCGGCCGGTGGGAACGCTGAACGATTGCATGCTCAGCCCCGGAAGTGATCTCAACCCCTGGTTTGCCACCTCGGTTCGGGGCAATTTCCGCCTGCATTACTTCATGGATTTTTTCTTTAGCGCCTCAGCGGGCTATTACCAGCGCGCCTACCTTGTCAGGCTCTGGGATCTGCTGCAGGAAAAGTACAGAAGTGACGTCTACGACGCCCTCATCGATGACCTGGAGACTCTCCTTGCTAACGAGCAGAGCCTGGATTACGGCCGCTGGGGCCGCTCGCCGGTCAATTGCGCGGCGGATTGCGGTGGCAATTGCGCCACCCTGCAGACGATGATCGGGAACACGGCCGAGGTGCGAACGCAGCTGCGCCTGCACCGGAACTATCTCATCCAGTATATCTCCCGCTGGCACGCGGATGTTCGAGACCATGACAAGATGAAGATAACTGAGCTCATGTATCGCCCCATCACCGCCGGCTCCGACCTTGAGTACATCGAGCTGCAGAATACCAGCGGACGCCAGATAGATGTTTCCGAATGGATGATTTCCGGCGGAGTGAGTTTCGTTTTTCCCCGGGGGACAGTGGTACCCGAAGGCGGGAAGGTCGTGGTCGTGAGAGACAGGGATGCTTTCCTGGCTCAATATCCCGGCGCTGAGAATCTCGCGACAATCCTGGGTGAGTACCAGGGGGCTCTTGACAACAATGGAGATGAGCTGCGGCTCCTGGACGCAGGCCCGGGCTACCCGGCGACCATCGATTATGTGAAATACAAGGATGGCGGCTCCTGGCCGGAGGTCAAGGCCGGGCACTCGATCGAGCTCGCCTCGGTGACCGCCGATCTCGACAATGATTTTGGCGAGAGATGGAGCGCCTCCGCTGAGCTGAACGGTTCCCCGGGCGGCGCCACCGCGGAGCCCGGCACCCAGTTCATTCGCGGAGACTTTAACGGCGACACGAGCGTCAATCTCTCCGATGCGGTCGGGATCCTTCTCTACTTGTTCATGGGAGAGGCGGCACCGGATTGCATGGATGCCGGAGATGCCGACGACGATGCGAGCGTCAACCTCACCGACTCCACCTTTATCCTCAACTATCTCTTCCTCGGCGGCCCCGCGCTACCGGCGCCCTTTCCGCTTCCGGGAATGGACCTGACCGAGGACAACCTGTCCTGCGATTTTTAGGAGGAGGCGGACCTTGAAGCGATCCCAGGTCGACTTGGCGGGACAGCCCGGGCTGGTCGAGGAGGGGTCTCTTCGCCTGCTGGTAAGCGTGAGGTCAGCCGCGGAGGCTGTCGAGGCGATCGAGGGAGGAGCCGACATCATTGATATCAAGGAGCCCGGCGAGGGTTCCCTGGGCGAGGCTCCGGCCGCCGCGCGGCAGGCGGTGGTCGAGGCTGTAGGCGGTGAAGCCCCCGTGAGCGCGGCTCTCGGCGAGCTCAGGCTTCGAGGGCAGGGCTGGGAGCTGGAGCATCAGCCGGGGATCGTACTCTACAAGCTCGGACTCAGCGGTCTCGGTGAGACGGGCTGGAGCGAGCTGCTCGACCAGGCACGCGCCCTGGTGCGCGAGGGAAGTCAAGGTGAGGCGGATCTCGTGGCGGTGGCCTACGCCGATTGGCAGGCGGCCGGGTCTCCAGAGCCAGGGGAGGTCCTCGAGCATGCCCTTGACCGGAAGTTCCCTTATTTCCTGGTCGACACCTACGATAAGCAGGCGGGCGATCTCTCCACCTTTATGGATTGGGGCATGGTTGCCGTTCTTACAGAGAGAGCCCGCTCCGGAGGGGTCCGCTTCGTGGCGGCTGGCAAGCTGGGAGCCGCCCAGTTCGGGGCGGCGGCGGCGGCCGGTGTCGACGTCATCGCTGTGCGCGGCGCGGCGACGATCGGTGAACGGACCGCCTGCGTTGACCGCCGGGCTGTCGATGAACTCAGCCGGTTGATTCACGAAGAGCTCACTGCTGGCTAGACACGCTGTAGAGGATGCTCTCCTCGGGGTCTTCCGCTCGCAGGTTGATCGCAACCACGCGGTGAATATCCCTCGCCGCTGTGGGGAAGTACTCATCGACCATGCCGAGCTCGGCGGCCTCTGACATCGAGATGCGCTCTGGAAAGGTGGTCGATTTCAGGAGCACCAGCTCGCGGGCTCCGAAGACTCTCGCCATGCGGGCGGCAATCGAATCACTGGTGACCCGCCACCGCCGGGGCAGCGAGTCGATGCTCTCTTCGTCGATCTCGATGATGAACTGGAAGGGATCGAAGACAGGAATCTTTCCAGCCTCCCAGAGAGGCTCGATGGACTCTACCGAGTCGGCAAGCTCGAGCCCGGGGACGGCTTTTTCCACGACACGGGCGGTGATGGAGAGTGCTCGCAGGGCAAGCCAGTGAGAGCGCTCCTCTCCGAGATTGTAGATGCGGTTCCATTTTCTCACCTGGTCGACAGCGCCACCGCCGCCGCAGATGAGAATCGATCGGCTCCTGCTGAAATCGCCGAGGAAGTTCTTCAGCCGGCTCCGCAGGTCCGGGAGTCCAAGCAGGCTTCCGCCCAGCTTGATGATCGATTCAGGTATGGGTAGGTTTTCATTATGCATTAGAGTGAGACGACGATTCTCCGTTTTCCATACGGATATTTCAATTCACTAGTGGAGCTTTCGGTCAAAAGGAAGGGCCGGACATTACAGCCATGCGGATCATTCCAGTGCTTGACCTCAAGGGCGGGCTCATCGTCAGGGGGATCGCCGGCGAGCGAGACCTCTACAAGCCGATTGAAAGCAGGCTCTGTTCTTCGGCCAGGCCGGCCGAGGTGGCGGCATCCTTGCGAAACCTGCTGGGTCCGGGACCGATGTACCTTGCCGACCTCGATGCCATCGCCGGAGAAGCTCCGGCCCTGGAGGTCTGTGTCGAGCTGGAGGGGCTTGGCTTCGAGCTCATGATCGATGCAGGTATTCGCTCCGCCGCATCGGCCCGCCAGCTTGCCGTCGAGCTTGATGGCGATCTCATCGCCGCGCTCGAGACACTTCCCGCTCCCGCCCTCCTCGCCGAACTCGTTGAGGAATTGGGCGCGGGCCGGCTGATCTTCAGCCTCGATCTTGCGGATGGGCGCCCTCTTGCTCCGGGTGACGACTGGCCCTCCGAGGCTGAGGAAATCGCCCGGGAGGCGGTCTCCGCCGGTGTCGAGCGCCTGATTCTGCTTGATCTCAAGGCCGTGGGGACTGGTGAGGGCCCGGCGCATCTCGACAGATGCGCAGCTTTGAAGGAGAGCTACGCCGGGCTCGAGCTGGTCACCGGCGGGGGGGTGAGAGATCTCGATGACCTGTTGGCTTTGCAGTCGGTGGGAGTTGATGGGGTGCTGGTCGCCTCGGCGCTGCACGATGGACGCCTCGGATCCGAAGAGCTGCAGGGGTTTCTCGAGGCCTGAGCCGCGGTCTTCTCAGAATCCGGCGGCCAGCCCGATGAAGAGGCCATTGCCGCCGCCGGCATCGATGGCTCCGCCGCCAAGGGGGAGGCGGCCTTCGACAAAGAGCTCGACCTTATCAGCGAGGTGAATGGAGAGGCCGGGGCGCAGGGCGAATCCCCAGGCGGCTTCGTCGAGATCGACCGGGGTGCGGCCGCCAGCTCGGTGATCAGCAAGCCACAGGGAGGCCTCCGCCCGCAGGTGAAGCGAGACGGAGCCGTGCCGCTCGCTATAGCCCAGCAGGGTCTCCCAGAGGTCGCCCGGTCGCCGCCCGCGGTGATCTCCAAGTGAGGTGGTGTAGAGGGTCTGTGCGCTGAGCGTCCTGAAGGTGTTCCAGGTAAACTCAAGGCTTCCCCCCGCGCCGGGTCTCCAGGTGCCGGTGCCGCGGGCGAAGGCGAAGGGCTCGCTGGAGTCGGCCTCTGCGCTCGGGGGCTTGAGCTCGAGCCTGGGGATCAGCCGGAGCGCGTTTCCATCGATCCTGCTCGAGTCGAGGGTCAAGACCTTCTCAATTCCCAGCTCGAGGTCGAGGAAGCCCTCGCTTCTTTTCCCGCTGCCATCCATCCGCCAGGAAGAGGTGCGGTGGCCAAGCTGCAGGTCCAGACGCAGCTCGGCGGGTATCTCCACGCTGAGACGCAGGCCTGTGTCGCGCAGGTCGCCGCGGGTGCCGGAGGCTCCCCTGACCTTGTTCCGCCAGGAGGCGTAGAGATCGAGCCTCAGGCGGTCGCTGAGAGAGCCGCCGACCAGGGCCTCATGGTTCCTGCTCTGCGGCAGGGTCGGGTCGAGTGAGAGGCCGAGCTCCAGGTCTTCGGCTTCCGCGGCCTTCGCCAGGAGCAGGTCCCGCTCCTGTTGCGAGAGTGGGCGCTCCGGCCAGCTGATTCGATGAAGCGCGGCGGGCGAGAGCCGCGGGCCGCCGACCTTATTCTCTTTCTCTTCCCAGAGGGCGGCCAGGAGAG
>DODI01000503.1:0-5043 GCA_003509045.1 Planctomycetota bacterium
TTAAAACTGAAGAAACAGGCGGGTGCGCAGACTTCAGAGTCGCCGCGCCCCCGCCTGTTCTCCAGGGAAAAGTCTCTACTGACTCAGACCTCCCAGCCTTTACGGTACTCTTTGCGGACCAGGCTGTTGGCAGCCTTGCTGTTGGTCACCTCGCACTTCTCGCCGTCCCATTCGAGCCGCTTGCCCGTCCTGTAGGCGACATTGCCAAGAAGAACAGATTCGGTCAGGGCGCCGGAATAATCGAAGTTGCAGGTGGTCGGACTGCCGGTCTTGCAGGCCTGGATCCACTCATTGTAGTGGCCGATCGAATCAGGTATCGATTTTGAAGGTGGGCGGTAGCCCTTGAAGTCGGCCTCGGGAAGAAGCTTGTAGCCGCCGTAGCTGGCGAGCATGACGCCCTTGGTTCCAACGAAGAGGGTCCCGTCTCCCCAGTTGGGAAGGTTGTGCTTCTTGAAGAGGTGGCGGTGCTTACCCGAGTCGTACCAGTGAAGCTTGACGGGGGGCAGCTTGCCGCGCGCGGGGTACTCCAGGGTTACGTGGAGTCCAGAGGGGCAGCCCTCAGCGTGGACCGGGGGACCCTTGGTCGAGACGGCGACCGGGTGGCGCAGCTTGAGAGCCCAGTGGCTCAGGTCCATATGGTGACAGCCCATGTCGCCCAGGGTGCCGCCGCCGAACTCCCACCACTTGCGCCAGTTGGCCGGCAGCAGGTTGGGGTGGTATTTACGTTCACGGGCGGGCCCGAGCCAGAGATCGAAATGAATGTGGGCAGGGGTCGGCGCCGGCGCGGGACGGTCTCCAGCGCTCCAGGACTTTCCGACCCAGACGTGGGACTCTATAACGTCGCCGATCGCGCCGCTCTGGATAATCTCGACCACGCGACGGTAGTTGCCGCCGGCATGGATCTGGGTACCGAGCTGGGTCGCCCTCTTATGTTTTTTCGCAAGCCCGGCGATGACCCGTGCCTCGTGGACCGTGTGGGCCAGGGGCTTTTCGCAATAGGCGTGCCGTCCGGAGCGAAGGGCCGCGCCGGTGGCCGGGGCGTGCATGTGGTCAGGCGTGCTGACGACGATGGCATCGATGTCCTTCTGGTCGACCAGCTTCCTGTAGTCGTTGTATTTGTTCGCCTTGGGAAAGTCGCGGTGGCGGCGGTCGAGGTAGTTCTGGTCGGTATCACAGATAGCGACAATGTTCTGCGACCGAATCCCGCCGATATTAGCCGAGGCGCGATTCTGGGTGCCGACACAGCCGATGTTGAGTTTTTCGCTTGGAGCTCTGCCTGCGTGGACCAGGCTGCTGCCGCTGAGCAGCATTCCGAATCCGGCAAGGGAGCTGGTTTTTAGAAAATCACGACGATCCGGTCTCTGGTTCATTCGTTCCGCTCCTGTGGAAGATCTCGTTTTGTTGACTCTCTGACTTCAGACAAGGTAATTCACAGCAGCTAAAGTGTCCAACCTAAGTCTGTGGAAGCTGGAGATCTCCCGGCCGGGAATTCAGTCCTGACGGTCGGCTGTGAGCCTCAACCCCCTGGCAGGCTCGTAACGAATGCCAAGGGTTGAGTCGCCGGTGGGGTTCGAAACTCTCGATAGGATGGTGTTCCAGCCCTTCCGCAGGCGAATCGAAAGGCGGCTGTTCCTGGCTGGATTCCTTGAGCTGTAGACGGTTTCCGAGTTGACCAGGAGGCGCATTCCGGAAGAGTGATCCAGCCGCAATACAGCCTCACGCGCCCGGTCCGACTTCATCAGAGCCAGGATGTAGGATGAACTCTTTTTTGCAGCGACCGGTCCGGCAAGCTGGATGAGCCCATCAGCGCGGGCATTGATCAGCTTCCACTGCAGAAGCTTGCCCGTCGAGCTGACAGCTACCTTCGCAGGGTCGGGGTTCTTTTCCAGCGGTTCGATCCTGCTGATCGACCGGCTGAAGGGGCCGGTGATCCATGCCCTGCTCAGCCTGCCATTCAGCTTGAGCTGAGCGGCGGGATTCTTGAGGAAGCTGATAAGGTTGACGAGGTCTTTCCGGCTCAGGCGTGAGACGAGGCGGGCGGGCATGAGGCTCACGGGACTTTTTTCGATCCTGGAGATCTGTTCTTTTTGAATGACGGTGTCTTTGCCGAGGCCGTTCCGCAGGAGGAGCTCTTTGCCTGAATCCTTGAGCTTCAGTCCGCTCAGTATCTTTCCGTCGGTCCTTGCGATGGTGTAGGTCTCATAGCCCTCGGCCAGCTTCCTGGAGGGGGCTATCAGGGCTTCAGCAATTTGACGAATATCGAGCTTTTCCATGATGGAGTCCAGGGCCGGTCCGACATGACCGCCTACTCCCTGGATGCGATGGCAATTGGCGCATTGAGCATCGCGGGTATCGAGAAAGATCTCCCTGCCCCTGGCCGGGTCGCCTCTCGATCGAACTGCCTCCTCGAGCTGGGCGAGCGAGGCGGGCTCCAGGTTGAACTGTTCTTCTGATGGTAGAGCGCTGCCTGAAAAAAGGACCGCTGCCGCAAGCGCTCCAGCTATACGGTAGGTTTTCATCTTTCACCTGCCTCTGGCCTGGTACTGGCTACAAGCATAGCAGGTCAGCGCCACTGTTGGTAACGGATCGCCGTGGGCGAAAGGTATCGGTGGCTTGTCCCAACGGGGTTCTGTCAGCTAATATGGGGGTCATGCGCTTCCTAACCCTGGCGAGCTACCTCTTCGCGGCGTTGTCCATTCCCGCTGTTCGTGGGGAGGGGGCCGATGCCGTCGATTTCCTCGAGGACATCAGGCCGATTATTGCCGGAAAGTGCTTTCCTTGCCATGGCCCGGACCAGGCCAAGCGAGAGGGGAAGCTGAGGCTTGACACCTCGGCCGGAATCTTCAGCAGAAGAAGCGCGGGCTCACCGGTGGTGACTCCTGGAAGGGCCGGGGAGAGCCTGCTCATCGAGAAGATCGAGTCCACGGATGATGAGGAAATCATGCCTCCGAAAGACTCAGGGCTGGAGTTGACTCCAGCCGAGGCGGCCCTCCTTCGCAGCTGGGTGGACTCCGGGGCTGAATGGAAGGAGCACTGGGCCTACAGGAAACCGGTGAGGCCTCCGCTTCCACCGGTCAAGGATGCCGCCTGGATAAGAAATCCGGTCGATGTATTTGTCCTGGCCCGGCTGGAGCGGGCGAAGCGGAGGCCAGCTCCGGCCGCGGGTGAGACGACGCTTCTGCGCAGGCTCTGCCTCGACCTCACAGGCCTGCCTCCAGAACCGGCAGCTGTTCGCCGACACCTCGGAGATGCCGGTCCGGGTTCCTGGGATAAGGCCGTGGATCGCCTGCTGGCATCTCCACAATTTGGTGAACGCTCGGCGCAGAACTGGCTGGATGCCGCAAGGTACTCAGACACCACCGGCTATGCCGCAGACAAGCCTCGGGAGATGTGGGTTTACAGGCAATGGGTTATCGACGCTCTCAACGCTGATATGCCTTTTGACCAGTTCACTGTTGAGCAACTGGCGGGTGATATGCTGCCGGGCTCAACCCCTTCACAGAAGGTGGCGTCGGGTTTTCACCGTAACTCCATGCAGGCCCTTGGCAACAATCCACGCAAGGAAGAGTTTCGGGTTAAAGGCGTGGTTGACAGGGTGAATACCACCGGTCGTGTCTGGCTGGGGACCTCTCTGGAATGCGCCGAATGCCACGACCATAAATATGATCCTTTCTCCCAGCGCGACTACTACAGGGTCTTCGCTTTCTTCAACAATATTCCACATTACGGAGAGGGCTACGGCGTCCATGGTCCGCGGCTGAAGGTTCCCTTGCCGGAGCAGCAGGCCTTGTTCGATGCGCTGTCTGGAAGAGAGACCTTTCTGAAAGAGCTTGAAGCCCGGCGGGTGAGGGAGCTCTCGGGTGTTTCATACGATCCAGAGAAGGCCAGGGAGCTCGTTGCGAGGGCGCCAGGCGTGCGCGCCGCCTGGAAGCTGTCGGGCTCGTTAGGTGCGGCCTCCGGAGTTGATGGCAGGCTTCAGCTGCATGGGGGTACCGCGAAATGGGTCCAGGGGCCGTCCTCGCTTTCAGGCCAGGCGATTGAGCTGGATGGCAGGAGCGCCCTCCAGGCGGGGGAAGATGAACGGCTCGATCTCACCGGCAGCTTCACCATAGCGGCCTGGGTCAGGACGCGATCAGCTGTCGCGGATATTGTCTCCAAATACGATTGGGCTGCCGGGCAGCGCTCCTTCGTTTTCGGCATCGGAGGTGAAGGCGACAAGAACGGCAGCCCGGGGCATCTCTTCGCCTGGGTGTCGGCCAGCGCCGCCGCCTGGAGTGGAGGGCAGGTTCATTCCAGCTTTCCCATCAACGATGGACAATGGCACCATGTCGCCGCTGTCTTCGACGCGGGCAAGTCCTTCCGGCTTTTCATCGACGGAGAGCTCGATTCGAAGGCGAAGCTTGTAGACAAGATTCCCGGCCAGGTCGCGGTCAGCTCCAGGCGGCTGGCGATCGGGGCAGGGTACACGGAGTCCGAGCATCCGGATGAGTTCTTCCTCGATGGCTCCCTGGCCGATGTCCGACTTTATTCCAGGGCCTTTGAAAATATGGAAGGCCTGCTCGCGCCGCCTGCTCGAGTTGTCTCCGCATTGAAGAAGCCGGTGGAGCTGCGTGATGAGAGCGAGAGGGCACTGGTCAGGGATTTTTCAGAGGGCGTTGATTTGAAGCTCCAGGAGATTCGCTCAGAGCTCGCGGGGATTCCAGCTCGCGTGAAAAAACTCAAGGGTACGGAGGTTACCGTCCAGGTCATGATTGAGGGCAAGGAGAGGCGCAAGACCCACATTCACATCAGAGGTAATTCTCGTGAAAAAGGTAGCGAGGTGATGCCGGGTATTCCGGAGCTCTTCCGCATCGGCGATGTTCGCGGGCCAGCTGACAGGCTGGCCTTCGCACGCTGGCTGGTTAGCGGAGAAAACCCCCTGGTCGCGCGGGTGACAGTCAATCGAATCTGGCAGAGATATTATGGATACGGCCTGGTGCGAACGACCGGTGATTTCGGCCTGCGAGGAGATGCTCCTACTCACCCGGAGCTTCTCGATTGGCT
>DODI01000146.1:0-677 GCA_003509045.1 Planctomycetota bacterium
TGCCACCCTTACAAGGTGGAAGTTCCCAGTTCGAGTCTGGGCACGCCCACCATTTTTTCTCCCGGCTCAGCCTTCGAGCCGAACTCAGAGGCTGTAGCCGGTCTCGGCGTGTTCGGCGAGGTCGAGACCCTGCTCCTCGTCCTCGTCGCTGACGCGCAGGCCGACCAGCTTATCGATCACCCAGAACACCGCGATCGAGGCGACCAGGGTGTAGACGACGGTGACTCCTCCACCGATCAGCTGCGCCTTGAGCTGGGCGCCCATTCCGACACCCTCAGCGTAGCCGCTGCCGCCGAGAGATTCCGAGGCGAAGAAGGCGACCATGACCACTCCGATAAAGCCGCCGACGCCGTGAACGCCCACGACATCGAGGGAGTCATCATAGGCGAAGCGTTTTTTTACCGTGGTGGAGGCGAAATAACAGATCGCTCCGGAGGTGAACCCGATCGCCAGCCCCCCTTCGGGACCGATGAAGCCCGAGGCGGGGGTGACCGCCGCGAGTCCGGCAATGGCGCCGGTGGCGGCGCCCAGGACGCTGGGCTTGCCGTTGCCTTTCCATTCGATGAGCATCCAGGTAAGCGTTGCCGTTGCCGCCGAGAGGTGGGTGACCAGCAGTGCCATGGCGGCGCTGCCATTGGCGGCCAGGGCGCTGCCGGCGTTGAAGCCGAACCAGCCGA
>DODI01000146.1:986-5813 GCA_003509045.1 Planctomycetota bacterium
CGTTGAAGCCGAACCAGCCGACCCAGAGCATGGCGGAGCCGATGACCGTATAGGTCAGGTTGTGGGGGATCATCTGTGTGTCGGGATAGCCCTTTCGCTTGCCGACCATGATGCAGGCGACGAGAGCGGCTACGCCCGCGGTGATGTGAACGACAATTCCGCCGGCAAAGTCCATGACGCCCAACTCGCTGAACCAGCCGCCGCCCCAGGTCATGTGGCAGATCGGCAGGTAGACCACGATGAGCCAGAGAGCCGAGAAGAGCATCACCGCGAGGAATTTCATGCGCTCGACAAAGGCGCCGATGACCAGCGCCGGGGTGATGATGGCGAAGGTCATCTGGAAGGCGCAGAAGAGGGTTTCGGGGATCTTTGTATCGGGGTAAATGGCATCCCTTGCGCCGCCGCCAAGCAGGACCTTCGACAGGCCGCCGAAAAACGCGTTCCCATCACTGAACGCCACGCTGTAGCCGAAGACCACCCAGAGCACCGAGATCAGCGCCGTCATCGCGAAGCAGTGCATGAGCACCGAGAGCACGTTCTTGGTTCGCACCAGTCCGCCGTAGAAGAGCGCCAGGGCCGGGATCGTCATGAAGAGTACCAGCGCCGTCGAGACCAGGATCCAGGCGGTGTCTCCGCTGTCAGCTTCAGCGACAGGGACGGGGTCGGCTGCCAGCAGGGGGCTTGCCAGGAAGCTCACCAGCAACAAGGCGAGAAGCGGCAGGACTGAAAGAGACGAAACAGACGGCCCGAATGGTTTTCTGCTCAGCATTTTTACTCCGCGGCTTTGGGAATGAAGCTGTAGAGATTATCTGAAAACCATTCGGTTAAGTCCAGAGGGCTCACCTGAATAGATGGACGCGTCGAGTGCCGCCTCGGCGCTCAGGCGGTGCGTTCTTTTTTCTTCGTCTTTTTCTTCAGCGCCTTCTCGAATTTGAAGAGCCTGTCTTCCATCTCCTCGCGCTGGGTTTCAGGGGCGAGCTTGATGGCCTTGCGCTGGGTCTCGACGGCCTCCTTGAGCTTGCCGTTGCGGAAGAGGCACTCACCGAGGGTGTCGAGAATGAAGGCGGCCTCGGGCTGGAGTGCGAGGGCCTTCTCCGCGAGCTCCAGGGCGTACTTCAGCTTCGTGTCGTGGGTCGCCAGGAACCAGGCGTAGTTGTTGAGCAGGGTCGCGTCAGGTTCTTTTACGTTCTTGATGAGGTATTCGCCCACGGCGACCACCTTGGCGACCTCATCTCCATCCTGGTAGGCCCGCATGAGCAGCCTGGCATGGTCGACAACGCCGGCCGTGTCCTTCTTCTTATCAAAGTAGGCCTGGAGTCCGGCGATATCCCGTCCCCGGCTCGTCATGAAGCTCAGCAGGGCCATGCGTCCTTCGGCGACCTCTCGAATGGCCGAGCCCGCGTCCTTCGCGTCGAGAACTTTTTTGTACAGAGCTTTGGCCTTGGCGTACTGCCGCCGCTCTTCTTCTTTTTTCCCGAGCTCGACCGCGACCTCCAGGTTCTTCGGCTCCTGCTCTGCCTTCTTCTTGAGCGCGCCGTAGGATTTGCCGGCGAGGATCGGCTTGATGGCGCTGATGAATTGGGCGGGAGGCCGGAAGCCGGAGATGCGGTCGAGCTCTTCACCCTTGGCATCGACCACGAGGAGGGTGGGGAAGCCGCGGACGCCGTAGCGCTTGACGATATCCTTTCCCTCGCCCTTTTCGGCGTTGATCTTGATCGAGATGAAGTTCTTGTTCAGCAGGGCGGCGACGTCTTTGTTGGGGTAGGTCTCACGGACCAGTACTTTGCACCATCCTCACCAGTCGGTGTAAAAATCGATATAGACCAGCTTCTTGCTTTCAGCGGCCTTCTTCAGGGCGTTGTCAAAGGAGCCATCGGTCCATTTCACACCTTCGGCGGGAGCGGAGAGCAGCACGGTAGAGAGCAGCAGCGCCAGCGACATGGTTCACCTCACAGACTTAGTTTCCAATTCACGGCCGGGACTCGACCGCTTCGATGATCAGCTTACCTCGCCTGATCCTACAGCCACGGACACGCAGAGGCAATCCATCGCGTGTTTTCGTCAGCTTGTTTTTTCAACTGTCCGATGGCCTCAGCGTTTTCATCAGGGATCGCAGGCGGCGGGGCACCCCTCGATGCCCACGCAATTGGGGCCAAGGGCGTGCGGACGGCCTCCCTGGAAGAGATAGGCCAGGGAGGTGATCCCATCGGAAATATCGACCCGGCCATCGCCGTTGGAGTCCATGCCTGCTGGGCAGCCCGGTGGAACCTGCCCAAGGAAGAGGTAGCTGAAGAGCCCGATGGAATCACTGATATCGACATTCGCATCCTGGTTGAAGTCTCCCGGAACCTGTCCGCCGCCGCCGGCTCCAGTCGCTTCGGCTGTGGCCGGGGCTGAAGCTGCCGACTCGTTTCCAGCCAGGTCAACCGCCGTCACGGTGTATTCGTAGGACACGCCGGCCTCCACATTGGTGTCGGAGAACAGGAACTCAGTGATCTCTGTCGCGATCAGCTTCCCATTCCGGTAGATGTTGAAGGTCGCCAGGTCCTCGACGAGTTTCATCTCCCAGGTCAGCTCGATGGAGCCCGCCTGGGCAAAGGCCTCAAGAGCCGTGGGCGGTGGGGGAGGGAGGTCGCCGGCGTTTTCAGCCGTCACCCGCAGGACGAAGTTCCCGACGCTGGCGTTGAAGCCGTGAACGAGGATGAAATAGACCTGGTCGTCGAGAACCTCCCAGGTGACGCTGGACTGTAACCCGCAGAAGTCGTCGTTGGATCCTGTGCAAAACGGCGCCTCGCAGTCTCCCTCAAAGATGCTCAGGCGTGTGTCGTAGTCACTGCCGCAGGTCTCTGCGGTCAAGGTGAATCCATTGAGGCCCTCGACCGTGTACCAGAGCCCCGGGGCGCTGCTGGCGCCGCAGTTGCTGTTTTCCGCGTCGGGGCGAGCCTCGCTGAAAGTCTGTCCTGCGATCTCGGCGATTCCATTGATGAGCTCCAATTCGAGCGCTCCCGAACAGAGGTCGTTCTCCTGCATATCGCAGGCATCGCCGATGCCATCTCCATCGCGGTCCGACTGGCCGGCGTTCGCTTCCGTGGGGCAGTTGTCCTCTTCATCCGGGATTCCATCATTGTCCTGGTCGCCTTCGGCGGGGGGTAGCTGGGCGGTGATGGCGAGGAGATAGTTGCCCGCGCTGCTGCCAAATCCGTGGACCAGGACGAAGTAGCTGAGTCCCTTTTCGGTATTCCAACTGACTCTGGATTGCAGGGCGCAGGCATCGTCGTTCTGGGTTACGCAAAGGGGCGCTGTGCAGTCGCCATCGAAGATGCTCAGCCGGGTATCATAGTTGCTGCCGCAGGTCTCGGCCCACATAGTCCGACCGTTGCCGATGACCTCGAACCAGACCCCCGGCGCGGTGCTGGCGCCGCATTCAGCGGTCTCGGGATCGGCCGTGCCGGTGGTTGTCGTTCCGGAAGCGCTCGCGGTCAGTACGGCTCCGCCATTTCCATCGATCGTCTCGACGAAATCCAGCTCGGCCGCGTCAAGACAGAGGTCATTGGGAGGTACATCGCAGGCATCTCCAATGCCATCTCCGTCTTCATCCTCCTGCCCGGGATTAGCTGCGTTTGGACAGTTGTCATCGTCGTTTGCCAACCCGTCGATGTCCGGATCCCGTCCATCTTCAAAGAAAACCCTCAGTGAATAGGTGCCAGCCTCAACGGCGTTGAGGCCGTGAACGAGGATGAAGTAGGTCTGTCCATCAGCAGCTTCGAATCGAACCCGGGCGTCATCTCCACAGAGATCATCGTTGCTTACCACGCAGCTCAATTTTTCGCAGTCACCTCTGAAGATGCTCAGGCGCGAATCAAAAACACTGCCGCAGGTCTGGGCGTATATCGGCCGCCCGATTCCCTGCAGACTGTACCAGACCCCGGGCGAGTTACTCGGCCCGCAGCCGGCATCCTCGGCTCCATCGGTTGCTCCGTTCGCGGTGTCGCCCTGGGCGGCGAACGGAATTCCGGATTCAAGGACGATGAGCTCGGCATTCTGGCAGAGATCATTGTCGGGTTGCGCGTCGAGCTTTCCTGGCGAGATACAGCAGGCGAGCAGGACGCAGATAATTGGAAGGTTCGGTAAAGCTCGAATACCCATCACAGGCTCCTTCGCTGGGAAATGGATTTGTTTCAGCAGGAGCCCCTATTTTACCAAGTGATTTTTCCGTCTGCACTCTTGTTGGAGATGCGGAGCATAAAAAAAGAGAGGCCCGGATCCCTTGGGATCCGGGCCTCTCAGGTGACAAGGAGCGCTCTCGCGTTCCCCGTTACAGCGCGCTGTTACTCAGCACAGGTCGCCGTTTCACACCCTTGCGCCATGTCGCCAGCGTCCGTGCTGCGACCACAGGCCGAGGGAGCCGGGTGGTCAGCACCACCGAGGAACAGCCACCGCAGGGTGTAGCTGGGGTCGGAGATGTTGACGCTTCCGTCCCGGTTGGCGTCGGCAGCCGCCAGACATGGCGGGTCGCCGCCACCGAGGAAGAGCCAGTTCAGCGTGGCGCTCGGGTCGGAGATGTTTACAGTTCCATCTCCATTGGAGTCGCCGCGGGCGAACGGACCGATACCCGGATCGATAGGCGTAGCCTCTACAGCACTCGAAGCATCCGACTCGCTACAGGAGTCAGAGGCCGTGACGGTGTAGCTGTAGGAGGTGTCGTTAACGGCGGTGTCGTCAACATAGGAACTCTCGGTGAGTCCCGAAGCCAACTCGGCGCCATCTCTACTGACGGTGTAGCTGGCCAGATCAGCGGCAGCGCTGTCATCCCAGTCGAGGCTGACC
>DODI01000421.1:0-2118 GCA_003509045.1 Planctomycetota bacterium
CGATGTCGCGATCAAGGTCTTCGGGGACGATCTCGAAGAGCTTCGAGCCATCGCCCGGCAGGTTGAGAAAGTGCTTGAGCCGTTGCCCGGGGTCCGCGACCTCGTCGCCAACCGCGAGATGCTTGCCGACACTGTCCCCATCCGATTCGACAGCGACAAGCTCGCCCACTACGGGCTGACACCCGCGGATGCCGCGGCCCAGCTCGAGACGGCATTCCTCGGCCGCACTGTGGGAGTCGTGAATCGCGGGGCCTCCCGACTCGATATCGTCCTGCGCCTGGCGCGCGAAGAACGCCAGGACCTGGATGATGTGCGCAGCTTCCTCTTGCAGTCCCCCTCCGGAGCGATTGTCCGAGTCAGAGACGTTGCAAGCGTCATCGAAGAGCAGTCATCGAGTCTCGTCACTCGTGAGAACGTCCGGCGGAAGGCTGTCATCTCCTGCAATGTCGCCGAGGGCCACAACCTCGGAGATCTTGTTGAAGAGATTCGGGCTCGTGTCGACCCCGTCATCGCAAGCTACCCCGGCACCTACGTCGAGTACGGCGGGCAGTTCGAGGCCCAGGAAGAGGCCAGCCGAAGGATCCTCCTCGCCTCGCTTGCAGTGCTCGCGGTGATCGCCATCATCCTCTACTCGGCGTTCCGTTCGGCGCGACCCGTGCTCCTGATCCTGCTCAACCTGCCGCTGGCTCTCGTGGGCGGAGTAGTGGCGCTATTCCTGTCGGACTCTCCGGACATCCTGCGCAACGTCGCGGCTCTTTTCGGAACCGGCACCTACGTGGCCCCCGTAGTCTCCATCTCGGCGCTCGTTGGATTCATCGGCCTCGCGGGAGTGGCGTGCCGCAACGGCTTGCTGCTCATCTCCCACTACTACCACCTCATGGAGGAGGAGGGGGTGGCGAAGGCGGACGCGGTCATGCGGGGTGCCCGAGAGCGTCTCGTCCCGATTCTGATGACCGCTCTGACCTCTGCTCTCGCCCTGGTTCCCCTGGTGCTGGCGAAGGGAGAGATCGGCAGCGAGTTGCAACACCCGATCGCTGTGGTTATCCTCGGAGGTCTGGTCAGCAGTACTTTTCTTAATCTGTTCGTTGTACCCATCGCATTCGACCTCTTCGGAGGAGGCCCGAGAAAGAACCGGGACGACACCATCGACAACCTGGAAACCACACCCGTCCAACCATGAAATCACTCCACCCAGCCCTTCTTCTCCTGCCAGCCCTGCTCCTTCCTGCCTGCGGAGATCCGACTCGCCCCCTTCCACCGTCTAAGGACAAGCCAGCATCGGAAACCAAGAAAGAAAACCCTGCCAACGACCACGGTGACAAAACCGATCTGGGCGTTCTCGTCCTCGACGGTAACAAATTCCGCATCGTCCGGCTTGGCAAGCCCATCCCGGGAAAGGAGGGCGCCTTCGAGGTCCTCCCGCAGGGGGCCTCTTCCGATGACATCGCCAGGTGGAACCTCTACCTCTGGGTAGAAGACGAAGCCGGGGCCCAGTTGAGCGCTCCATCTAAAGGAAACATCGAGGGCGCCAGGCTTCATTTTCATGTCACTCCCCGTCAATCCGAAAAGACTCCCACCAAGGTGGTCCTCAGGCTTCGTTCAGAAGGAAAAGACACCCGCGCAAAGTTGCCGCTTGACGGCCACGGCCACGAGCACAACGACGGCCCCCACCACGGGATACCCGCCAAGTTTGCGGGCGATGGCGGCGGGACTCTTGAGCTCAAGCTCCACGACGACAAGGGCGACCTCGAGCTCTGGCTCTACCAGGATGCCGAACACTCGAAACCCTTCGACCTCCCCCTGGCCGCGAGTGTGGAGATCGAGTTCATCGACGCCGATGGCCGAAAGGTCTCGCTTCGCCCGCGCAATACCGAAAAAAACGAGGACGAGGCTGGAGAGCCCAATGTCCGCGACGGTGGGACGAACTACTTCATCTACCCCTCAAAGGAAGGCGAGGACGCGTCCTGGCTCAAGGGCAAGGCGTTTCAGTCCATCGTCATCGTTCGTTTCAGCCTCGATGGCAAGAAGTCGGCCTCCGAAGAGTTCATCCTGAAACCCCATGTCCACTGAGCCACGACGCTGCGCGAAGGGGAAATGGACCAGAGACGTCAGCAGCCC
>DODI01000421.1:2454-2994 GCA_003509045.1 Planctomycetota bacterium
CCTTCACCGCTACACAGGGAAGATTGAATTGCTCAGTGTTCCCCTGCTGTCGCCGAAGGACTCTACAGCGATACCCATTGAGCGGAGGATGCTCAGGTACATGTCGGTCATGCGTGTGCCGCCGCCCTTCCAGTACTGCTGATGCTTCAGCCCCATGCTGGCGCCACCAGCGACAAGGGTGGGAAGGTTGACGTTTTTATGGGTGGTGCTGGCGCCGCTACCAAAAAGAACAATGGAGTTATCCAGCACGCTGCTGTTGCTGTCTTTGAACTCACTCAGCCGCCCCAGGAAATAGGCTACCTGTTCGCTCAGGAAGCGGTCGTACTTTGCCCACTTGAGCAGGCCGGCCTTGTCTTTGCTGTGCGAGAGATTGTGATGGGTGTGCCTCATGCCGAGTTTGAGCGGGAAGGTGTCACTGATCCCCATGCCATCCTCCCGGTTCATCATGAAGGTGATACTCCGGGTAATATCGGCATCAAAGGCCAGCGCCATGAGATCGAAGATCGTTCGGTAGTAGGATTTCGGATCGTTCTTCGGAGA
>DODI01000119.1:0-1005 GCA_003509045.1 Planctomycetota bacterium
ATCCAGAGCGTCTACGTCCGGGCGGAAAACCGCCGCGAGGGCGTCTTCAAGGCGCTGTACAACCATGTCATCGAGCTGTCCTCCTCACCGGGTTATTGCGGTGTGCGGCTCTATGTTCACGATGGGAACACCTCGGCGCGCGAGACCTACCTGCGTCTTGGAATGGTGGAGCCGGGCTATACCGTTCTCGAGACTCCCGATGAACTCAAGCACGAGGATGAGTCGTGAGGGCCCTCAGGGATCTTTGCGAGCTCTGATCTCGCCAAGGAGTTTCTTTGCCGGCTCGTTGTCGGGATTCAGCTGGAGAGCCTCCTCGAGGTACTCGAGCGCTCTCGGGGAATTTCCGAGCTGGAGGTAGAGGAGCCCGAGGTTGTGGAGAACGCTGCCCCTTGTCCGTTCGTCGTCGCCGCAGAGCTCGAGGGCGCGCTTGAGGATGGTCTCAGCTTTCTCCTGGTCGCCGCCGGCGGCGTGCAGTACGCCGTAGAGCTCGACGACGCCGGCGTTCGTAGGCTCCTGGGAGATGACCCTCTGCATACCGGCGATTCCCCGCTTCGGCTTGCCGAGGCGGAGGCAGGTCCTGCCGAGCTGTATGGACAGGTCCCTGGTCATCTCAGGCTTGTCGCGTGAATACTCAAGAGCCTTTTCGAGGTGTCCGGCGACCTCGAGCGGATTGACCTGCAGTTTCGGATTCATGGCGAGACCGGCATGGTAGCCCAGGAGGACGTCCCCGAGGCTCTCGCCCGGTGAGCCGGTCACCAGGCGGCCGATACGGGTCCCCTGCTTGTCCAGCCAGTCATCGGTTGAGCTTGCGAAAGAGTTGTGGAGCTTGTCGAGATGGGCAATGATCTCCGCCGCTCTCTGCAGCATCGTCGCCTTCTCATCCCTGGAGAAGGAGGCGATCTTGTTCTTGTCAAGACTGCTGAGTCCCCAGCGATTGAGATCGTCCAGCAGCTGCTTGTGGAGCACCTTGGCAAGCTCAAGGTGCTGGAAGGCCTCCTGGCGGAT
>DODI01000119.1:1393-8132 GCA_003509045.1 Planctomycetota bacterium
GCCAGTGTCAGGTTCCTGTAGGCGTCAAATTCGTGGCCATACATTCCTTTTGGGCACTCGAATTCGAGGACGGGGGAGCTGTCGGTATTGAGGAGCCCCTTTCCCGTCCAATGGTTCATGTCCGCGGCGTCCATACGGTAGTGCCTGAGCAGGCTCACTGCGTCGACGATTCCCAGGCTGGCGAGGTCCGAGAGAAATCCCGGGTTCTTAAAGAGGGCCTGGAGCCGGGCAGCATCGAGCCGGATCGGGTTCTTGCTGCCGATCAGCAGGCAATCGTAGCCGAGGTCCCAGAGCTGTGCGTGTTCATCAAAGACCGTCGTGAAGGTGCGGACAACGGTCTTTAGATCTTTTCCGCGCAGGTTGATCTTGTGGATCCACTGGCAGATGATCCCGTCATCTGCCAGGCGATCGCTGCAGATCTGAAAGAATTCCGTGGTGAAGAGATTGCCGATCCCGGCGATCCAGGGATTGGAGGGTACCGAGGTGATGACATCGTAGGTCTCGGTGGTGAATTGCAGGTGGTTGCGGCCGTCTCCAATCACGTTGCGCACCTTCGGATGGTTGTCGAGGGCTCCTCGATTGGCTTTTTTAAAATACTTTTTCGCCGCCTCGATAACTTCTTTCGAGATTTCCAGGTTGTCGATCAGCCGTACGGGGTAGGTGGTCAGGGTGCCCAGCGTGACCCCGCCTCCAAGGCCGAGGGTGAGAACGCGTTGTGGGGCCGGGTGCAGGATCATCGGGAGGTGTCCCGCCATCACCTGGTGGGGAAGATCCTGGGTGTAGCTTCCATCAGGCTTGACGGAAGCATCGGCCTTGCCGGAGATCCGCAGGGCTGTTGTCCCCAGCAGGCGATGTTTGACGACGGTTACCTCGGCATGAAGTCCAACCTTATGGGACTTGATCTCATTGGTCCTGATGGTCTGGTCGATCAGCTCCTCGATGGGCAGGACAACATTGTTTCGGCGGTCCTTGTAGTAGGCGCCTGAGTAGTAGCTGTAGGCTCCGAGACTCATAATGGCCGGGTGCCAGTAGTCGCTGCGGCTGTCCCAGGCATGGGGGCGCATGACCCACAGGGGCATGAGAGACAGCAGGATGAGGGCCATGGCCGCGGCCCGTGGCGGGCTGAAGCCCCTGGTCGCGACCCAGGTCAGCGTCAGCCCCACGATGAGGTTCAGCGCGGCGCTGATGTAGAGGGTGTGAAAGATCTCGCCGAAGAGCGGGACGAAGAGGAAGCCGGCGGCCAGGGTGCCCAGGATCGAGCCCATCGTATTGGAAAAATAGGCCGAGCCGACCGCGTCTCCAACTTTCTCGAGTGCCAGGGTCCTGATCTTGCTGACCAGAGGGAAGACGGTTCCCATCAGCAGCGTGCAGGGAAGCACCAGGCAGGCGACCATCCACAGCTTGATCCAGAGAAAGCTTTCGTAGCTCGGCTCATCCACCTGGTCGAAGAGCCGGGCGCCCCAGAGGGGAAAACGCCCCAGCGCCGGGATCGTGGCGGAAATGAGCAGCCCCTTGACCGCGATAATCAGTCCCAATGTCAGGATCGGTCTCTTGAGACGGTCGACCAGCCAGCTCATGATCGCTCCGCCAAGCGCGATCCCGAGGATGAACAACGTCACGATGAGGCTGAAGGCGTAGGTGCTGTTGCCGATGGTCGGAATGAGAGCCTTGGTCCAGGAGATCTGCAGCAGCATGTTGGCGAAGCCGGTGACCCCGAAGCAGAAGACGCAGAGGCGGACGTTGAAAGGGAGAGGGGTTTTTTCAATATCGCCGTCGTTTCCCCAGGTTTTTTCGGCTGGCGGGGCCGGTGTTGTCGAGTCGAGTCCTCTCGCCGCGTAGATCACCACGGCTCCAATGACTACGTCGATGGCTACAGCCAGGGCTGTGGTTCCCCAGAGCCCGATGGTGGCGATGGCGAAGAAGCCCGTGAGGGCGGTTCCCAGGAAAGCACCGAAGGTATTGACTGTATAGAGGCCTCCGATGCTCATTCCCACCTTGCTCATGCGGGTGGTAAGGAATTTCGATAGGACCGGGAGGGTGGCTCCCATGCAGGTCGTCGGTCCCAGGAGGACAATGACGCAGAATAGCAGCCTGCACAGCAGGAGCGGCAGGGCCTCGGGGTTCCCTTCCCAGGGCTGGTAGAGGCTGGCGAAGAGAGGTTCCGCCAGGATGATCAGCAGCGGCACGAGGAGACAGAGGAGTCCGACGGCGAGGACCAGGATTCCGTAGAGGCGCAGGGGATTTTTCGAGCGATCGGCCGCGCGACCTCCGAGATGGCTTCCGAGCGCGAGGCCGCCCATGAAGACAGCGACGACCGCTGTGATGGAGAAGTGCGTATTGCCGATCACCCCGCCCAGCATTCGTGCCCACAGAACCTGGTAGAGCAGACCGGTGGCGCCGGAGAGAAAGAAACAGCTTAAGGCCAGTGCTCGTAGTGGCATTCTCATTCGCCCAGAGGTTACCGTCGTTCAGTCCATCGCGGGACAGGGACAGTTTACGGTTTTTCGGCGCTGACGAGAAGAAGGAGCCTGTTGAGCCGGTGTTTTTACTCGACCAAGGCGCCTTCGGAGGCGGAGCCTACGTGGCGACCGTATTTTCCGAGTACTCCGCCGCTATAGCGTTCCTTTGGCTTTTTCCACTTCGCCAGCCTCCTCTTGAGCTCCGCCTTGGAGACCACCAGATCGAGCAGCCGTTTCTTCGCATCGATCAGGATCGTATCGCCATTTTTGACCAATCCGAGAGGTCCTCCCTCGTAGGCCTCCGGCGCCACGTGTCCGATCATGAAGCCATGGGTTGCTCCTGAAAACCGCCCATCGGTGATCAGCGCCACATCGCTGCCGAGACCGGCGCCCTGGATCGCCCCGGTCACATGCAGCATCTCGCGCATTCCCGGGCCTCCCCTGGGGCCCTCGTAGCGGATGATGATGACATCGTTCGGCTTGATCCGGCCTTTCTTGACGGCCGCGAAGGCATCTTCTTCACGGTTGAAGACTCTGGCAGGACCCTCGTGGATGGATTTCTCCTGTCCCGAAAGCTTGATCACGCAGCCATCGGGCGCCAGCGAACCTCTCAGGATCGCGATCCCCCCGGTCTTCTTCAGCGGCTTGCGCGCGCTCACGATGACCTGCTGACCTTTTTTCGCCTTCGCCCTGCGGGCCTCGGCTCCCAGGGTCCGGCCGCTGACGGTGAGCTGGTCTCCGTGGATTTTCCCTGCTTTGAGCAATTCCTTAGCGACCAGGGCCATTCCGCCGGCTTCGAACATCTCCGGGCCGGTGTAGAGACCCCATGGCTTCAGGTTGGCCAGCACCGGCGTCTTGCGGGAGATCCGGTCGAAGTCATCGATCCTGAAGCGGATGCCCGCCTCGCGCGCCACGGCCAGCAGGTGCAATACCGCGTTCGTCGAGCCGCCGGTGGCCATGACGCCGGCGACCGCGTTTTCCATCGCCTTGCGGGTGATGATCCGGCTCGGGGTGATTCCCTTCTTGAGCAGTTTCATTACCAGCTTGCCGGTCTCGATGGCGATCTTCTTCTTGCCGCGGTGCTCCGCGGGAACATCGTTGAAGCCCATCGGCGAGACGCCGAGCATCTCGAAGGCCGTGGCCATCGTGTTGGCGGTGAACTGGCCGCCGCAGGCGCCGGCTCCGGGACAGGCGTGGTTCTCAATGGCCTTGAGCTCCGCCTTGCTGATCTTGCCGGCGTTGTAAGCGCCGATCGCCTCGAAGGTGTCCTGGATGGTGAGGCGCTTTCCCTTGTACTCACCGTAGTTGATCGAGCCGCCGTAGAGCATGACACTCGGGATGTCAAGCCGCGCCATCGCCATGACCATGGCGGGAATCGTCTTGTCGCAGCCGGAGATCGTCACCAGGGCGTCAAACATATGGGAGCGCGCCACCAGCTCAACGGAATCGGCGACCAGGTCGCGGCTTACCAGGGAACCCTTCATTCCCTCGGTCCCCATGGTGATTCCATCGGTAACCGAGACGGTGTTGACCTCGATCGGGGTGCCGCCTGCCGCCTTGACGCCGGCCATGACCTGGGAGGCGACCTCGCGGTGGTTGAAGTTGCAGGGCATGGTGCCGATCCAGCAATGCGCGACCCCAATCTGCGGCTTCGACAGGTCGCGGTCGCTGAATCCGATCGCTTTCATCATCGACCGGGCTCCGGCCCGGTCCACGCCGTCCAGTATCACTTTGCTCTTGTGGCGGGTATCAAAGCTCATTGCTTGTCCTGGCTCCGGATTAACAGGTGGTGGAAAAGAGCCATTGAAAAGCGATTCTGGAAAAAATCAAGACCGCCTCGCTGGCGCAATCCCTCTTTCATCTGGATTTTGTCGTCATCTTCGCTTATTTCAAAACAGCCGGGCAGGGTCTCTCTGGTCCCTGTCGAGGCCCAGGAGGGTTTCTTCGGCTGGTTTCCAGGCTTTTATCGGTTCTCCCGCCCGGTGGCGGGAGGCAGGTAGTTGAGACCGAGAACCTGCATCCCCGGTTTCTTCACGATGCGGAATACGACAATGCGAATCCTCTTTATCAACGAACGAGTTGATTACTCTAACGCGACCTCCTATTCTCTCGATCTGGCCCCCGCCCTTGCCGAGAGAGGCCACGAGGTGCAGGTCTGTACCGGCGGAGGAGAGCTACTCGAACAGTTCCGTGAGCGCTCCATTGAGACCTACGAGGTCAGCTTCAACATGCTCTCCATGTACAAGCTCATGGGCTACCTTCGTAAGTTTGATCCTGACCTGGTCCATGTACAGAACTTCAGGAGCTATGAATTTGGCAGGAAGATGACCTCTCGATTGGAGAAGCCCGTGGTCCTGACCGTTCATACCCGCCCCGATCCAGGTGTTCGAGAGCTGAGAGACAGGCATCTTTGCGGGACGATCGCGGCCAACGAGGTTATTCGTGAGGGGCTGGTCAATGAGCTGCATATGGACAAGAAGCTGGTGCGGGTGATCAGCAGGGGCATCGACCTGGCCGCCTTCCGGCCGGGGAGCCTTGAGTATTGGAGCCCCGAAGATGAGCGGCTCCCCGTGGTCGCCTGCGTCGGGCAGCTCAGCGAGGAGAAGGGGCAGCACCTGCTGATCCAGGCGGCGAAGCTTGTCCTCGACCAGGGGATCGAGGCTCACTTCGCGATTGTCGGTGATGGGGAGACGGCCGCCTCGCTTCATAATCTCGTGAAGGAGCTCGGGTTGGAGCTCAACGTTACCTTCTCGCCGCATATCGCCGGGCGGCAGGCTCTCTACGGACTTTTCGACATCATGGCCATGCCGGTTCTGAGAGGGGGTGTCGGGGTCGGAGCTATCGAGGCCATGGCCATGGGGCGGCCGCTGATCACCACCGGCCTGGGCGAGATGCTTGATCTCGTGCAGGATGGAGAGACCGGCCTGCTGGTGCCCGAGGGAGATGTCGAGGCGCTCGCAGCGAGGATCCTCGAGCTCATCAGGAATCCCTCCGAGATCTCTCGGCTGGGAGAGAGCGGGCGGAAGTGGGTTGAGAGGGATTTCATTCTCGAGCCCATGGTCGATGATACGCTCGAGTTCTATGGCGAATGTCTTGACCGGATTGAAGAGGAGAGCGCTATCGAGGCCTGAGTGGTTCCGGGCCCTTTCCTTCATTTGACAATCCGTCCACCCGCTGATAATTTTAACTTCTTGGGGGACGTCTCTCCGCGGCCTCCGGCTTTCTCCAGCTCTGGGGCTTGCCCGGGTTCGGAGTTCTGTTGTTTTCCCCCTTCGCCGTTTTCCAGTCACGATTGTCAGGGATATTTTGAGTGTCCGCATCTGAGAGGACAGCCGCGGTCGTTATTCCAGCCCGTCTGGGTTCGCGGCGATTCCCCCGAAAGATCCTGGCTCGCGAGACAGGCAAGTACCTCATCCAGCATGTCTGGGAGCGCGTGGTTGATTGCCCACGTGTCAGCAGGGTGCTCATCGCGACCGATAGCGAAGAGATTGTCGAGGCCTGCGCGAGCTTTGGGGCCGAGGCGCGGATGACCTCCGCAGAACACCGCTCCGGAACGGACCGGGTCGCCGAGCTTGCGGAAAATCTTGACGAGGACATCATCGTCAACGTCCAGGGAGACGAGCCTTACATCTCACATACAGATATTCTCACCCTTCTCGAGCTCTTTGCTGGACCCGCCTCAGGTGATGGCCAGGGTGCCGGGACGGTCATGGCTACCTTGGCCGCGGAGCGTAGAGATTCCGCGGGCTTTCACGATCCCAACGTGGTCAAGGCTGTTGTAAGCGCAGATGGAAGGGCCCTTTACTTCAGCCGCGCGCCGGTGCCCCTCGCTCTCCCGGCTTCCTCTGAAGAAGGCGCTGGGCCGGTCGACTGGCTGCAGCACATCGGGATCTATGCATACACCCGGGAGTTCCTTCTCTGCTTTGCGGGGCTCGAACCGACGGCGCTCGAGCGGCGCGAAAAACTCGAGCAGCTGCGGGTGCTTGAGAATGGCTACACCATCAGAATTGGAAAAGCGCAGGGACAGCATCTGGGAATTGATACTGAAGAAGAGTACACTCGTTTCGTTGAAGAGGAGAAGCGGAGGAAAGAAGGCGGCGCGATCTCGGAAGGGTCGTGATGTGAGTGATTGGTTGGTGGTATCAGAAGAAGTTTTGAGGGCCGGTATGGTTTTAAGTTGCCGTCGGCAAGAGTGATTTAATGACCAAGTATATATTTGTTACTGGAGGGGTGGTCTCCTCGCTGGGTAAGGGGCTCACCTCCGCCGCCATCGGTCTCCT
>DODI01000314.1:0-5487 GCA_003509045.1 Planctomycetota bacterium
AACACCCCCTCCCTCGTCAAGGCCGAGAGCGGGCGCATCGAGCTGATCGTCAACACCAAGGGCAAGCTCCGCGCCTACGACCCGAAAACCGGCGCTGAGCTGTGGACCTGCTCCGCGATCAATGACTACATCTGCCCAAGCATCATCTCACACGCGGGAACCATCTACGCGATCGGCGGGCGCAGCGCCACCGCCGTCGCCGTTCGCGCCGGGGGCAAGGGTGAGGTGGAGCCGATCTGGAAAACCAACGCGGGCTCGAACGTTCCCTCTCCTGTCTACTTTAAGGGTCATCTTTACTGGGTCAGCGACAAGGGAATCGCCCACTGTCTCGATTCGAAAACCGGTAAGATCGTCTACCAGGAGCGCCTGAAAGCGGCCGGGAGGGTCTACGCCTCGGTCCTGCTGGCCGAGGGGCGGCTCTATGCCGTCAGCCGGGAGAAAGGCACCTGGGTTCTCGCCGCGCAGCCTGAATTCAAGCAGCTGGCGCACAACGTCTTCGAATCCGATAGCAGCGTCTTCAATGGCAGCCCGGCGATCCTGGGTTCGAACATCTATCTTCGCTCCGATGAAAAGATCTACTGTATCGGGGGCGGAAAGAAAAAATCGCGCCTGTGAATCTTTCGCACCGCCACGCCACCTCTCTTCATGGATGCCTTATGAATAAAATCGGGCTCTTTGTCTCCGCGGTCATCCTGCTCGCCTCCACCGTCGATGCCAGGGCGGAAGACCTCCATGGGCGGGTGGAGCATGGCTACGCCGATTCCGGCGGAGTCAAGATCCACTACGCGACCCTTGGCAAGGGCCCCCTGGTGATCATGATCCATGGCTTCCCGGATTACTGGTATACCTGGCGCCACCAGATGGAGGCGCTCGGCGACAGCCGCCAGGTCGTCGCCATCGACATGCGCGGCTACAACCGAAGCGACAAACCCGCCGGCGTGGACCAATACAGGATGCCCCTCCTCGTCGCCGATGTACGAGCCGTGATCACCCACCTGGAAAAGGAGACGGCCACCATCGTCGGCCATGACTGGGGGGGAGCGGTCGCCTGGAGCTTCGCAATGTCCCATCCGAAGGTCTGCGACAAGCTGGTGATTCTCAACCTCCCCCATCCCTGGGGGTTGGGCCGCGAGCTGGCGAACAACCCCGACCAACGGAAAAACAGCCAGTACGCCCGGGACTTCCAGAAACCCGGCGCCCATGAGAAGCTCTCGGCCAGGGGGCTCTCGAGATGGGTTAAAGACAAAGCCGCGAAAGAAAAATATCGGGCGGCCTTCGAGCGCTCAGATTTCGAGGCGATGCTGAACTATTACAAGGCGAACTATCCCCGCCCGCCCTACAAGGCTCCGGAAGGCTCCCCGCCGAAGGTCCAGGCGCCCGTCCTGATGTTCCACGGCCTCAAGGACTGGGCCCTCCTGCCCGGGGCCCTCAACGACACATGGAAATGGCTCGACAAAGACCTGACGCTCGTAACCGTCCCCGGCTCAGGTCATTTTGTTCAGCAGGACGCGGCGGAGACCGTCTCGCGGACGATGAAGTCCTGGCTGGAGCTCCAGGAAAAGGCCGCCTCTCAGCCCTGAGAAGAGTCGCCTGCAATAAGACGGCGGTAGCCCTCGAGCTCTTCCTCACTCCAGGCGGGCTCTTCAACTGCCCTCACCCCGTCAAAATCAAACTCAAAAGGCCAGGGCGCCGCACCGAGCTCGCCCACGCGGACCGCGCATTCCTCCCGGAGGCCGGGCTTCGCGCACAAGAGAAGAAAGCCGCCGCCGCCGGCCCCGCAGGTCTTGCCCCCCAGGATAAGCCGGTCCACCTTCTCGAAGACGGCTCGATGCTCGGCGCTGTCACAGCTTTCGTGCAGGCTGTAGAGCCCGCGGCAGGAGGCGCCAAGAGCCCGGGCGTAACCTTCCAGATCGCCCGTTTCGAGCGCCCGGGTCATCCGCTCGGCCTCGCTGCGAAGCTCAAACATCGCCTCGAGAGTCTTTGAGCCCGCCTCGTGATAAGAACGCCGAATATCATCGTGAATCGAACCGGAAACATGAGCCGCCCCGGTAGAAACCAGGAGAGAGTTCTCCTCGAGCTCGCGAATCATCTCTTCGGTGACCTCGATGCCGCGGGGCGTCATGCCACCGCCCGGGTGGTACTCAAGCAGGTTCAGGCCCCCACGGGCGGCGGCGTAAGAATCCTGGCTCCCTCCCGGGTAGCCAAGGTCCTGTCTCTCTACCTCGTTGGCGGCCGCCGCGGTATCATCTTTCGAACGGGAGACGCCAAAGAGCCGGTCGAGGGCCGCCACCACCGAGACCCCAAGCGCCCCGCTACCGCCAAGGCCGCTGCCGGGCGGCACCTCGGAGCCGGTCACCAGCAGCACCGATTCTCCCGGCGGCAGCAATCTTCTTACAAGCCCCTGCAGCAACTCGAGGCGCCCGCCGGCGGGGAGGCCCTCAGCGCCGCGGGCCTGGATGCCGGCGCTGAGGTCTTCTGAATAGATCAGGACCTCTTCTCCCGGACCCAGGCGCTGGGCGCGGGCAAAGACATGCCGTCTGACGCCAAAGTTGACCACCTTGCCGCCATGATCTACGCAAAAGGGCGGAGCATCGGTCCCCCCGCCGGCGGGGTCAACTCTCACAGGGGCGCGCGCGAATGCTCTCATCTGTATACTCGGTTACGAACCGGGGAAAAGGGCCGCCTGCGCCTGGCCGCGGCGAAGGCCGGCCGGGCTTCGCTTTTTATTTTACAGGGCCCTTCTTCAGCTTCTGCAAGAGCCCGCTCCCGGGATGCTTCCGAAGTCCCTCCGCTATCAATGCACGGCCTTGCTTCGTCTCCCCGAGCAGAAGAGCCGCCCTCGCCAGGCGCCTGTAGGATTCCGCACTCGCGGGTTTCAGTGCCGCGACGTAATCGGCCGTGATCGAGAGAACCTCCTCGAGATAAAAGTCCCGCTTGATCTCGTTGTCATCAGGAGGAACGACCGCATCCTTGGGGTCCTTTTTCTCTTCCTTCGCGTCGTCTGGATCAAATTTCTTTTTCTCCGCTTCGTAGCGAGACCGCTCCAGAGGAATCTTCTTTCGGTCGCGAATCTTCCGGTAGCGGGCGATGTCCTTCTCGATCCTGGAGAACTCCTCGTTGGAGCCTCTCCTCTTCCGGGACTTCTCCTTCAGCCGGCGCAGGAGCTTCTGATCAACCAGCCCGAGGTCCGAATGCTCGGCCTTCTCTACTGTGTCGAACTCGATCGAGAAGTCGAGCTCGGCCTCGCCATCCATGTGGCTCGAAACCGCCGGAAGCTCGATGTCCGGCACCACGCCCTTGTTCTGCGTGCTGTTGCCCGATGGCCGGTAGAATTGCGAGAGGGTGATCTTCAGGGCTCCAAGCTTCCCCGGCTCGCCGCCGCCCCTGGCGCGCGAGAGATCCATGAGCTGCTGAACGGTTCCCTTGCCATGGGTGCTTCGGTCACCGACGATAACCGCGCGCCTATAATCCTGCAGGGCTCCGGCAAAGATCTCGCTGGCGCTGGCGCTGAACTTGCTGGTCAACACCACAAGCGGCCCCGACCAGTCGGCGCCTTTTTTACTGTCGTTACGCGTATCGACCTTTCCGTTCAGGTGCTTGATGAGCACCACGGGGCCTGTATCTACAAACAGGCCCGTCAACGCGATGGCCTCCGACAGCGCTCCGCCTCCATTCATTCGCAGATCGATGACCACGGCCTCAATTCCATCCGCCTTGAACTTCCTGATGATTCTCGAGACATCGCGCGTCGTACTCTTGAAATCCTTCACGCCGCGTCCGGCGGCGGCCATGTCCATGTAGAAGCTGGGCAGGACAACGACCCCGACCCTGAGAGTGGGCAGGCCCTTCCCCCGCTTGACCTCGAGCACCTCGCCATAAGCCTCGCGGTCGGCGAGAACCACCTTGGCCCGCACGATAGCTACCAGCTCAGCGCCCTCGCTGTCGGCATGCCGCACCTTGAGCTGGACCCTCGTGCCCTTCTTGCCGCGGATGAGCTTCACGACATCAGAGAGCTTCATGTTCAGCAGCTCCACGAAGTCCTTGGAGTCCCCCTGCGCCACCGCGAGAATCTTGTCCTGCGGCTTCAGCCGCCCATCGCGCGCCGCCGCGCCGCCGGGAATCACCTGGTTGACCACCGTATAGCCATCGATCGACTGCAGCGAGGCGCCGATCCCCTCGAGCTCGAGCCGCATGCTGATCTGGAAATTCTCGAGCGTGTCCGGAGACATATAGGTCGTATGCGGGTCATAGGTCATGGTCGCCGCGGTCAGAAAAATCTGCAGCAGCTCCATGCCATCGGTCTTGCCCATGCGGACGGCAAAGTTCTCGTAGAGCTTGACGACCTCGTCACCCGCCTCCTTCATCGTCTTGCCATCGGCGAGCTTCTCCAGGAGCAGCACCTTCACTCTCTTGCGCCACAGGTCGTCAGCCTCCTTCTCGCCTGAGGTATAGGCGGCCTCGGCACGGTCGACCTGGAAATATTCATCGACGGTAAAGTCCGGCCCCTGCTCAACAAGCTTCTTCACCCGCTTCGAACACCCATCTACCCGGGAGAGAAAGACCTTTCCCACCTTGAAAGCAAAATTAAGATCCCCGGCTTTTATATAATCGTCGATCTTGTGGCGGCTGGCTTTAAAGCCAGCGACATCGGCCGCGGTGAAGTACATCCGCTGCGGATCCAGCGCGCTGAGATACGAGTCGAACATGCTCTCCGATCGCTTATCATCGAGCTTCCACCGCCTGACGTGAACCCGCTCGAGATAGACCGCAACATGCTGAGCGATGATCTTGTCTCTCAATGTCGGGGAGCCCAGGTCGGCCCGCGCGGGGAGGGCCGGAAGAAGCGCCAGAAGTGCGGCAAGAAGGCGGAGGGGTCGGGTTGATTGCGCGATGCCGAAGGAGCCACGAACTGAGGCGGAAGTCATCTGCGATACCTTTTCTGGATACGTAATTCACACGGCCTGGGGCGGCTGCCCCGAGGCACTGGCCGTATTATAGTCCAGCAGAGAGAGCGATGCCGATCTACATTACCGTTTCAGGGAAATGAATTTCCCCTCAGGCGAGGAGCTCTCGAATCACGTTGCCGTGGACGTCGGTCAGGCGGCGGTCGATGCCGTTGTGACGCACTGTGAGCTTCTCGTGGTCGATTCCAAGCAGGTGCAGAATGGTAGCGTGGATGTCGTAGACCCTCGTGGGGTTCGCCCGGTCAAGCGGCTTGTAGCCCCACTGGTCGCTGGGTCCGTGGGTCACCCCACCCTTGATGCCTCCCCCGCACAGCCAGTTGCTGAAAACATAGGGGTTGTGGTCACGGCCCTTGCTGCCCTGGGTACTCGGCATGCGACCGAACTCGGTGGTCCAGAGGATGATCGTGTCATCGAGGAGGCCCCGGCGCCGAAGATCCTTGATCAAGGCCGCGGCGCCAGTCGCCATTCCAAGGGAAAGCGGCCGATGGTCGCGCGGGATGTCCTCGTGGCTGTCCCAGTTGCG
>DODI01000314.1:5858-8831 GCA_003509045.1 Planctomycetota bacterium
ACGCCCCTCTCCAGCAGGCGGCGAGCCACCAGGCATTTGCGGCCGAAATATTCTATCTCCTCATCGACATTGATCTCGGCCGGGTATTTCTTACGCGCCTTGTTCAGGCCATAGAGCTCGAGTATCTCTTTCGGCTCCTTGGAAATGTCGAGCGCCTCGGGAGCGCTCAGCTGCATCCGGGCCGCGAGCTCGTAAGAACGAATGCGCGAATCCAGCCGCGAATCTCCCGGGCGCTTATCCTGGTAGCCTCGGTTCAGCCTGTTGATCAGCTCGAGACCGTCCCGGCTCCCGGCGCCGGAGATAAAGTCGGCCCGGGCTGCAATGTCGTTGATCGGATTCTCGCGCTGGGGAAAGATCTCGGTGCCCTGGTTGTCCGCCGGCAGGAATGCCGAGCCCCAGTTCTTCGGGCCGTTGGAGCCGTAGCCTCGATGGTCGGGGAGCACGACAAAGGAGGGCAGGTCCTCGTTGATCGCCCCCAGGGCGTAGCTGACCCAGGAGCCCATTCCCGGGAAGCCCGGGCGCTGGAAGCCGGTCGCCTGGAGGTAGGTTGCCTGGCTATGCACCCCTGTCTTGCCGACCAGGTTATGGATGAAGGCCATCTCGTCCACCACGTCCCCAAGCGGAGCGACAATGTCGCTGAGCTGCTTGCCGCAGCGGCCGTAACGCTTAAACTCAAACGGCGACTTCATCCAGGGCCCCAGGCCGTTCTGGAAGGCCTCGACGTGTTCTCCAAAATCAGACTTCTTGCCGTGGTGCTTGATCAGCTCAGGCTTGTAGTCAAACATGTCGAGATGGCTGGCCGCCCCGGACATGAAGAGCTGAACCACCCGCTTGGCTTTCGGGGCATGATGCAGTCCTCCATGGGGCTTAGGCTTTTCTTCCGCCGCCGCCTCACCGCCCAGCAGGGCCGCCAGGGCGATCCCGCCAAGGCCTCCGCCTGATTCCCAGAGAAAGTTCCGGCGATCGAGCAGAGCCCTGTCGGAGGTGTTCTTGTGTGGAAAGGCGGATTCTACGGTCATTTGGCTGTTGTCAATCCAGGTAGGTGAATTCGCTGAGGTTAAAAAGAACCCGGCACAGATTGGCGAGACCGTGCTCTGAGGCGTAGGCGGAGAGGCCGACAACCTCCTCCTCGGTGGCCTTCCGGCCGCTCACCAGGCTGACGCCGAGACGCACCCTCCCCTCGACGGTCTCCGCCTCACTCGCGAGTCGTTTGGCGAAATGCCCGGCCATGACCAGGGTGAACTTGCTGTTGAGCAGAGAGAGAGCCTGCAACGCGGTCAGGGCCTCGTCCCGCTTGGGGGTGCTCTGCGATGAGTCCGCGCAATTGAAGGTCGTCATGAAGGGGTCCGGCTGGGAGCGCACGATGAAGCGATAGATGGAGCGCCGATGCGAGGCGGAATCTTCGGGATCGAACTTATGGTATTCGTAATGCGGAGAGTGCGCGGTTTTCTCCAGCATGAAGAGATAGAAGCCGGGGCCGTACATGTCAGGCCTGAGCTTGCCACTGGCCTGCAGCATAGCATCCCGGATCTCTTCCGCCTCGAGACGCCGGCGATTCATCCGCCAAAGCAGGCGATTGCCCGAATCGATCCGCTGGCCCTGTTCATTCCAGATCGAAGACTGCCGATAGGCGGCGCTGTTGACGATAAGGCGATGGAGCTTCTTGAAGGACTGGCCGCCATCTCGGAACTCACAGGCCAGCCAATCGAGCAGCAGGGGGTGGGTCGGCAGTTGGCCCATGCGGCCGAAGTCATTGGGAGAATCGACGATGCCGGCGCCAAAGTGCCAGAGCCAGGCGCGGTTGACGATGGAGCGCCAGGTGAGCGGATTGGCCTTGCTGGTGATCCATTTCGCGAGAGCTGAGCGACGCTCGCCTTCGGAGTGCTCGGCGGGGAGGTCCATCTCAATGGCCGCCCCGGCCGAAAACGGCAGCAGGCCGGGCTTTACCTTCTCACGGGGCGCGAGAATGTCTCCCCGATGCAGCACGTGAATCGCGCGCGGCTTGCCCATGGTCGGCTTGAAATTGCCCTCTGCCTTGAAATGCGTCGCCGCGGCGTAGACCATGCCCGCCTTCTTCAGCCGGGACAGCTTGCCGGCGAGCCCTTGCTCCATTGCCATGAGGCTCTTCTGCCGGGACAGCCACTCGGGCGACTTGAGCCGCGCCATCAACGCATCGCGTTTTTTCTTCGCCTGCGCCAGGGCGGAGACGGCCGCCTGGTTCTTGGCCCTGGGCCAGCCACCATCGGTGAGATTCTTCCGGGCCCAGCGAACGGGCGCCTGGACCGAATCCCTGGAGATGACCTTCTTGCCGCGCGCGATGTTCGTTCCGTCCTTGTCAAAAACCTCCAGCTCACCAAGGGCGAGGATGTAGTCGTTGCTTCGCGGCGCCAGCTTGACAGCCCTGACTCGCACGAAGCGGGCTATCGTCCCCTTCCCCGCGGCCGAGTACTCGCCAAGGCCAGGGTTCGGATAATCGCCGGCGCTTTCATCCGCCAACACGGTGGGGGCCGGGAAGGACTCATGCTTCGCGGCCTCGACCAGGAATCGCACCGGAAACCCGAAGCCGGCTCCGATGTTGTTGTAGGCATCATGGCAGGGGTGCAGAACCACCCGGGAAAGCTCGACTTCACGGCCCAGGTCCACCGCGACCCACTTCTCGTCACCCTGCTTCCCGCTGATGCCGCTGTGGTACCCAAAGGCCGGGCTCTTCTTCTCGAGCTTGACCTCAGCCGCATGCTCCGCGAGCGCCTTGTCCAGGCCGGCCAGCTCGTCTCCCCCGGCGGCAACGATCCCCTCCCGGTGTTTTCTCAGCTCGCCGCGCGCCTCGTCAAGCTCCGCGCCCAGCTCCTTGCGCTCCCTGGCCGTTCCCGGGTTCCGGTCGTAGGGCCGCTCCGCCCGGTCGACGGCGGCGAAAACATCCTGCAGGGCGAAGTAGTGGCGCTGGGTGAAGGGATCGAACTTATGATCGTGGCA
>DODI01000314.1:9142-9264 GCA_003509045.1 Planctomycetota bacterium
TTATGATCGTGGCAGCGGGCGCACTGGATGGTCAGGCTGGTAAAGGTGTTGATGGTGTTGGTTACCATCTCATCGCGGTCGATGTAGCGGGCCACCTTGCCGTCGATCTTGGCTTCGGACAC
>DODI01000314.1:9568-9730 GCA_003509045.1 Planctomycetota bacterium
GCCGTCGATCTTGGCTTCGGACACCTCGACGTGGCCGATGAAGTCCCAGGGTCCGGCGGCGACAAAGCCCAGGCCGAGGATTCCATCCGGCTCCCCTGGAAAGAGAACATCTCCCGCGAGCTGCTCCTCTACAAACCGTGAATACTTCTTGTCGTTGTTGAA
>DODI01000139.1:0-10473 GCA_003509045.1 Planctomycetota bacterium
TAAGAGGAATGCAACTGCGAGCCAGGGCCTTTTGCCCTGCTTTCAGCATCTGCTGCATGCATTGAGCCTGCAGACTGTGGTGCTGTTTGCTGTTCTGCTGGTCTCAACGACAGCTTCCCAGGCCCAGGTCGGCCCCGAGGGCGGAGGAGCTTCCTTCTTTGTGGGCTCTAACCAGCGCGGCGCGGGCGGCTCTCCCCTGACAGTCAGAGGCTTTCCGAGCCAGAGAACGGAGGTCTTCTTCTACTACAATTCGCCGGAGGATGGCATTCCCGGCCCTGAGCAGAACGACCATCTCCAGGGCTTCTCGATGGTCTTCTGTTATGATTGCCGGCTGAACTGTATCGAGGAGTCTTTCAGGATTCCGCCTGAGGCGATCACCTCCGTGATCGCAGCCGATTTTGTCGAATTTCAATGCGACAACGATCCCGGCGATGGCGACGGTTGTGAGATGCTGCTGGCCGTTCTTGTTGAGACAGTGCCTCCATTCAGGGGTGACACGCTGCCGCCTACCTCGCGGCCGCTGATGGTGGGTAGCGTTCAGTTTGAGGTCGACTCCAGGGTGAGTTGTGGCGACGAGCTTCCGATCGAATTCTGCGATGGCGTCAATGTACGCGGCCGGGTTCCTTTGCAGAATGTCTATGCAGCAGCGAACCAGTCCCTCAGCGCAAGGACGATCAATAGCGGGGTGGTTATCGATTCAGGCAGGCTCTTTCAGAGGGGCGATTGCAACTCCGATAACAGGGTCACCATCAGTGATCCGATATCGGTGCTCATGGCTACGATTCTGGCGCAGGAATTTGACTTCGAGCCCAGCTGCGAGGACGCCTGTGATGGAAACGATGATGGCGTGCTCGACATCGGGGACGCGGTTTACCTGCTTGGCTGGATGTTCCGTTCCGGTTTGCTGCCACCCGCTCCGGGTCCTTATATTTTCGGGCTGGATCCGACCGAGGATGCCCTCGAATGCACGATGCCATGTGAATAGAGAGTGGTTCGGCGGCCCGGGTTCTCCCCGGGAGGCTTCACTCTCCTGTGGTTACGCGAACCTTGTAGGTTCCAGTCGCAGTGTAGTTCGTGCGGAAGGGGATCACGCCCAAGTGCAGGGTGCCCCCAGCCCTGGTGATGGCCTTGTAGTTGGCGCCGATGAGGAACGGGGTTCCCTTTCGACCGATCTTTCCTACGAGCGACAGCATCGGGAAGTTTTTATAGGTATTGCCGGTGTAGCGAGTGGTTCCCTGGGGGCCGCTGTTGAGGTTGTAGTTCTGGACCAGCAGGCTTCCAGAGGCTCGGATCCTCAGGGTTGTCCCCGGCGCGACAAAGAGCTTCGTGTCGGTCCAGTTTGCCGGAACGATCTGCTTGCCGGAGATGGCAACCGTCTGCTGTATATTCCCTGAGGAGCGGAAATCCACTCCGAGGATGTCGGCAATCTTGATGTCGAGGGTGCCGTAGCGGCTCTTGATTTTGAAGCTGCTGTCCTGGATGGATCCACGGATCTTGAAGCGCTTCGTGATGATCTCATCCGAGCCTCCGACCAGGGCGGGAAACTCATCTCCATGCTTGTTGCTCTCTTTGGCTCTCGACTTGATCTCACCAATGAGCAGTGAGCATCGGTTTCGCAGCTCTTCATCATCTGATCTCGTTAATTTTTCGAGATAAGGAAGGGCCTTGGGGCCGAACTTGCGAAGGACATCCATGGCGGCCTCCCGCTTCTCGAATTCAGGTCCCCCCATCCGCTGGATCTCGAGCTCGATCAGCTCGTCGGAATCATTCTCTGTTCGCAGGCTCAACCGAAGGCGAACGAGGTCGGAGGAGGGGATCTCCAGGATGCCGTACCGGGTTTTTACCTGCAGTGAATCGAAACCGGGAACACCCGTAATCCTGCTTCCATCCCTGAGAAAGAAGATAGGCGGAGGCAACGCGGTTTTTTCAGTCGGCTTGACCTGCGGGGCGCTTTTTTCCTGGGCGTTCAAGCCCGCGGCTCCCCAGAGGATGCTGATGACCACCAGCCGGGTTGAGTGTCGAAACCAGAGTTCGTAGGGTGAAGCCATTCGCTGCTCGTTTTGGATGGCCTGCGGGAATTCCGCAGTGGGTTCTCGGGGATGCTGATTCAGGTCATCACCGGCTTTTATCGTATAACAGTTACGCGAGTCGGACCAAGGTGAATGCCGGATATGGTACCGATAACCGTTAAGGCACTTCTGGCAAGAGTCCGGGCAGGCCTCATGCTATAAGGTAAGGCTGTCGAACTGGATCCATATTCTTGACCAAAGGCAAATGGAAGCTTTAAAATCAGAGGGGATGGATGGGGGTTTCGGTTGAGCGAGACACCAGGCTCTGTATCAGGCCGAAAATGGTTTTAAAATGACAACCGGCAAGCACAGCCCGTTCGTTTTGAGAAATTATTGAGGAATATTGAGGAATATTGAGGAATTGAGCACAGGTAACTGTCCATGCGAAAAATACTTACCACCGCGTTAACGGTTCTTTTTCTTTTCACGTCTTCCCTCGGCTACGCCGATCCCATCAAGGATTCGCTCGACAAGGGAGTCAAGTTCCTGGCGAAGAACCAGAACCCCGATGGGGGTTATGGCCCGTTTGGAAGCGAGTCACGGGTCAAGAACGTTTCCGATGTCGGAATAACAGCCTTCATAGTTTATACCTGCGCCATCCACCCGCGGAAATACACGGTTGTTGACGGACCGTTCATGTCCAAGGCGGTTGCCTATCTCCTCGCGCATCAGCAGCCCGATGGAGGGTTCTACCATTCAAAGGATCCGGTGCTGAAGAATTACCGTACCTCGGTCGCCTTGATGGCCCTGGTCAAGCTCGACAGGGTCGCCTACTCCGAGCCCATCAGGAGGGCGCGGGCGTTTATCGTTACCCAGCAGAGAAGCGAGCGTACGAATTTCTCCAAGGATGAGCACCTCAGCTTCGGGGCGGTCGGCCAGAGCGGCTCTCTTCGCGGTGATCTTTCCAATGCGGCTTACGCCGCCGAGGCGATGCGCGAGGCGGGCTTTTCCGCCAGTGAACCCTTCTGGAAAAAACTGGAGCTCTTCGTTTCACGCTGCCAGAACAGCCCCACGGGTGACGCGCTCCTGGGCAAGTCAGGTATCGGGTCCACGAAGGATTGGGGATTTCGGTATGCCCCGAATGATACGAGGGGTCCCAGCGAGTCTCTTGATGATGGGAGCACCGCCTATTCTTCTTACGGAAGCATGACCTACCAGGGCTTGAAGAGCCTCCTTTATGCCAATATCGACAAGAAGGATCCAAGGGTGCAGGGCGCCTTCAAGTGGATCTCGGACAACTTCAGCCTGGCGGAGAACCCAGGCATGCGGACGCCGGCGGATCCCAAGGCCGGGCTCCAGGGACTTTATTATTACTATCACACCATGGCCAAGACCCTCTCGGTCTATGGCGAGTCCATCCTTGTCGACTCCAAGGGAGTGAAGCATAGCTGGGCCGCGGAGCTTTCTGACCATCTTATGAAGCTGCAGGGTTCGGACGGGCACTGGCAAAATACCAGCGGCAGATGGTGGGAAAATCTTCCCACTCTCGATACTGCTTATGCGATGATCGCATTGTCGCTTTGCCGCGATGATCTTGCCCGCCAGGCGGCCAGCAAGGCTGGCGCTGAGAAATAAGATTGGCTCGCCTCTCCGGCTCGCTGGTTTTCGGGAAACCGGCTGAGGGAAATCCGGGGAGCCTGAAGAAGACAGGGACTTGATTCATGGATATAGCTCCATTCAGGGGCTTGAGGTTCGACCTCGGTAAGGTTGCCGAAAAGGTCGGTCAGGACGCGCCCGTGGTGACCGCGCCGCCCTACGATGTTCTCTCGCCCGAAGCCCACCAGGCCGTTCTTGATACTTCCCCGTGCAATATCGTTCAGCTGACTCTCGGTGACAGACCCGGGGAGATTCCTTCTTATGAGGGACGAGCGCAAGTGCTCCAGGGCTGGATTGAATCGGGTATCCTGGCGTACGAGGACAGTCCCGTTTATTACGTCTGTACGGTCGAATATACCGTTCCCGGGACCGATACCCGGGCCCGAATGGTTTCCTTCGTCGCCCTGGGACGGCTTCATGAATTCGATGAGAGAATTGTCCAGCCTCATGAGCAGACCTTTCCAAAGGTGGTCCAGGATCGCCAGAGCTTGCTGGAGGCGACGCGCTGCAATCTCGAGAGCATCATGCTTCTTTACAATGATGCATCCGGCGAGATCGATTCTCTTCTCGATGAGGTTTCCAATGGCGAGCCGGTCATGGAGGTCGAGGCCTCACCCGGAGAGGTCCACTCCCTCTACCCTGTCACCGATCCCGCCAGCGCGCTGAGGTTGACGGAGCTCATGGGTGAGCAGCGGCCGATTATCGCCGATGGGCATCATCGTTACACCACGGGTCTTCTCTACAGGAAGGCCCTGGCGGAATCCGGGCAGCAGGTGCCCGGGACCGATTGGAAGATGATGACCTTTGCGAACCTCCGCAGCGAGGGGGTCTCGATCCTCGCGACTCATCGTCTTCTCAAGCTGCGGGATTCGAGCGACGTTCCCCAGGCGCTCACGCTATTGGATGAATGGCTCGACCCTGCTGGAGAAGATGATTGGGAGATAAGGGTGGAGACGGCTGATACGGCGAGGTGCTATCGCCTTGGCGAGAAAGTTCTCACCGGCAAGAGCGGAGCTGCGGCTACCAGCTACGGAATCGTGCAGGATGAGATCATCGGATCCTGGCTTGCGCCTCTCACGGATGAAGAGCCGGAGGTCTCCTTCTACAAGGAGGGGACGGGAGAGGATGCAGCTCTACGGGCCGGCCGTGGAGATCTGCTCTTTCGAATGCGCCCGGTGGGCCGGGGCGAATTCCAGGAGGTCATCGATGGAGAGGAGGTCTTCCCGCATAAGACCACGTATTTTTACCCCAAGCTGTGGAGCGGGTTGGTGCTCTGGCGCCTTGAAGATGCGGCCTCTCCAGCAGGAGACTGATTTACGTCTGGTCGGCCGGGATGGCTCTTCAGCGTCGCGAGCGGTCCACCAGCCATCTCTTCCACTCGCTGACCTCATCGTTTCTTTTCGAGGTGGGAGCGGAGGTCCAGAAAGCCGGGCTGACGATGGTCGGCTTGGAGGCCATTTTCGAGAGCGCTGACGCTGCCGCCGCACGCACGATGGGGCGGGAGTCTTCGAGTGTGTCGACCAGCAGGGGGATCCAGTCGTTCCTGAGAGTGCGGTGGCGCTCGAGATTGGCTACAAGACGGGCTCTCAGCAGGGGACTGGCCTCGCTGTCTGCGATGATAGCCTGGAGGCGGGTAAGCGCCTTCGCCGTCTGTTCAGGCTCGAGAAAGGGAGCCTGGGGATTGCTCGACAGCAGCCTCAGGAAAGAAATATAGGCCTCCTCCCGCGTTTGCGGACAGGGAGCTTCGAAGAGCTTCACCAGCGTTTCCAGGGAGCGCCTGACATCGGCCCCGCGGACCTTGCAGAGCTCCTTGATGGCCCACGCCGAGGTCATCTTCTTTTCGGGGACGGCAAGGCGGGCGAGCCGGCTGAGCTCAGCGACCAGGTCAAGCCCCATGATGTTCTTTCTCCAGCCACTCTCCAGGGCCGAGATCTCGGTTTTGTCCATGAAGTGAATCCTGTTGATTCTTCCTTTGAGAGACAGCGTCGCGGGGAACTCCCTGGTGAGCAGGTGGTAGACGATGGACCAGGAGAGCGCGTAGTTCATCTCGCGGGTTTCTTCGTTATGGAAATCTGTCCAGTCGCTTTGCAGCAGATCTGCCAGTAGCGGACGGCTCTTGTTTTCCGTGATTTTGCGCTGGGCTATCTTGAGCAGCACGGGATTGAGCAGGGGGAACTCCGCCCGGTCCTTTTCGATGACTCCAACCTCGAGGTTCCCGGCAAGTCCTTCGTTGAGCCAGCACTTGCCGGAGATCCCCGGCAACTCGTTGACGAGAAAGTGGTGGGCTATCTCGTGCAGGAGCACCTGGTCGAGGTCGGAGACCAGGTTGGATGCGGCGGCCCGGCTGTCTATCCGAATCATCTGCAGGAAGGGTACGTAGTATCCCAGCAGGTCGGGGTTGTAGGAATAGTCGAGGACTCCTTCGGCCTGTCCATCGAGAAAGATTCTCGTGGTCCAGGGGAAGGGCTTCGGGATCTCAAAGACCTTCGCGAGAGAATCATAGATGGTTTCGATCTGGTCACCGGTCTTTTCGAGGAAGCCTTGCCCATCGTTTGTATAGACGACAAAACCATCCCGGCTCAGGCGGTTTTTGTAGGCGAGACCGCATCCGCAAGAGACCAGGCAGAGGAGGATGACGGCTGCGAACCTGGTTGCGTGAAGGGCAGGGGCAATGATTCGGGATGGCATGATCGGAGAGGGTCCGTTCAGTAATAGATGTAGGTTTTCGATTTGAGGGAGAGCTTCAGCCTCTCCTCGTCTTCACAGCCGGCCAGCGAGGTCGAGATCTTGACCCTGGCGACTCGTTCAGGCGCGCCGACGCCTTTTTCGGACACGAAAAATTCGCAGAAGACCTCATACACCGGATGGTTTGTGGGGGATGGGGAGCTGAAGAATCTCATCGCCTCGACTGTCGCGATCCGCCTGTACTCCTCCAGGTTCAGCTTCTTCGAGAGACTGATGGAGGCCATCACGACATCCTTCTGAGGCCAGGATGTACGCAGTGGATACGAGGAGACGGCTTGACAGCCTGCTATGCAGGATGTGGCAACCAGGAGGATGGGGAGGCCGTAGAGCCGGGAGGAAGCTCGCATGAAGTACTCGATCAGGTTGGAAGTTTCGGCCAGGAATATTCTCGAGCAGCGTGCTGCTCTTGAATCTGTGAAGCCGAGCTTGAGTTTTTTTCAGTGTCGGGTGCCGCCTAGGCTACCCATACACCGATTGTACCAGCCACGTCCTCAAACCCTGTGGCCGTCTTGTCGCGGGTTTCCCGATGACCGGGGGATGTTAGGTTCCTGGAGGTGGCGGGTCAGGGATGCGGAGATTCCGCCCGGCGCGAGCGGAGCCGTGCTCAGGTGTTGATCAGCATACCCTCACGCAGGGCATCCGCGGTTTGCTGGTCCTTCAACTGGGCGACCAGGCTCAGCGAAAAATCCAGCGAAGTCCCCGGCCCGCGGCTGGTCGTGATGTTCCCGTCGACTACCACCCTCTCCTCGGAGCATTTGGCACCCTCGAGTCCTTCCTCGAAGCCCGGATAGCAGGTTGCCCGGCGTTCCTGGAGGACCCCTGCGCGTCCGAGTACGATCGGGGCGGCGCAGATGGCCGCCAGCATCCCTCCTCTTGAGTGGGTAGCCCGGATGAGTTCGATCACCCGGGGATTGTCACGCAGGTTGGTAGCTCCGGGAAGACCGCCGGGCAGCGCGATGACATCCCAGTCTTCCTCCTGCCCTTCGGCAAGCGATTGGTCTGCAGCCACCTGGAGGCCGTGCGCGCCGCTGATGGTGCCGCCATCGACTCCCAGGATGATGACCTCGAGCTCAGCGCGACGCAGCACATCGATGATGGTGACCGCCTCGATCTCCTCAAATCCCGTGGCCAGCAAGACTCCGATCCTGGACATAAGCTCTACTCCGTGTCTTCGATCTGTGGTGGATAGCGCCGTTTTACTGAAACTTGCTCGAGCCTTCCACCTCCCGGATGATGAAAAAATCCGGACATCAGTCGAGTCGGCCTCTTATCGTTTCAACGCTCGCGGCCTCGACAAGCTCGAGCACCTCCTTCTCGGTGTCGAGAGATTTCTCGGCGGCCTCCAATTGTTCCGGGGTCGACCTTGTCGCGGGCTTAGGAGGCATCAGGAATGAACAGCAATCGTCGTGCGGCTCGATCGAGGTATCGAAGCTTCCCATAGCCCTGGCGTCCTTGATGATTTCCGCCTTGTGCATGCCGACCAACGGCCTGAGGATCGGCATGGTGGAGATGCTGTCGATGGTGTGCAGGTTTTCAAGGGTCTGGCTGGCCACCTGTCCGAGACTGTCGCCGGTCACCAGGGCCTGGGCGTCGTCTTTCCTGGCGATGGCCTCGGCTGCCCGCACCATGTAGCGGCGGTAGAGGATGACTCTCAGCCTCGATGGACATTCGGTGATGATCCGGTTCTGGGTGTCGGCGAAGGGAACCATGTAGAGCCTGGCGCTCCGGCCGGGCGGGATGATGCGCTCGGCCAGCGCCCTGACCTTGTCCTGGCTGGCTATACTGGTGTGGGGGTAGCTGTGAAAGTGGATGAAGAGAGCGTCCGCGCCTCGCCTCATGATTCTCGCGGAGGAGACGGGTGAGTCGATCCCGCCAGAGAGCAGGCAGGCCACTCTCCCCGTGCTTCCTGTCGGCAGACCGCCGAGCCCGGGGAGCCGGTCGAGGGCGAGGAAGCAGTCGTTGTTGACGAAGAAAAGGTAGAGGGAGAGCTGAGGTTTTTTGAGCCGCACCTTCCAGCCAGTCCGCTCTTGCACGTGGGCGCCGATGGTTGCGTTGGCATCTGTGGAGGTAAAGGGTAGCTCCTTGTTGGCCCGACGGGAGACAACGGCGAAGTTCTCCGGCTGTTCGTCGCGGGCAAGCAACTGGTCGATGATGGAATCCATCGCGACCCTGACACTGTCGAGGTCCGCCGAGGTGGAAATACAGGGCGAATAAACCGCGATTCCCGGTATTCGTGAGAGCCGTCCGCAGACTTTGTCGAGGGGGGTCTCGCTTGAGAGCCTGAGCAGGAAGCGGCCGAAGCGGGGCTGCAGATGCGATCCGCCGAGATCCTTGATGGCGGCGCGGATGTTTTTCAGCAGCCGGGATTCAAAGTGTCGCCGGTTGCCTTTCTTAAGGGCGATCTCGTCGTAGTTGATCAGCAGGTGCCGAGCTTCCAGTTGAGGGCGCGAAAATCCAGTGGTTTTGTTTTCAGATGGAGGCACGGTCACTATTCAATCAGCAGGCGCTGGAGGGCCTTTCGTCACAGGAAAAAAGAAGCTGTACGGTTTGGGATGGAAAAAAGAGTCGTTTTGGGTTTTCTTTCGAGGCCATGAGTGAAACATCAGAAGGTGCCTTCTCCGAGTCGGCCCAAGAACATTCTAACCCGCCGTCCTATTCAGTTCCTACGCTGGAACTGAAAGGGGAGAAGACTCTCAACGCCCATCCGTGGATCTTCCGCCGCATGTTCAAGTTTTTTCCATCGGGTCTTTCCGATGGAGATGAGGTGGCCGTGCAGGCATCCGATGGTGAGCCGGTCGGCAGAGGCTTCTACCATGGCAGATCCCAGATCGCGGTGCGGATCATGACGCCAGATGCGGAGTGTCAGCTCGATGACGATTTTCTTCGAAAGAAGTTGGATGCCGCGCGCGATCTGCGGCTGGATATTCTCCGGCTCGACAGGGTTACAGATTCCTGGAGGGTGGTTCATGGGGAAGGGGACGGGCTGGGCGGACTGGTGATCGACAAGTTCAACGACCTGCTCGTTGTGCAGCCATACAGCTACGCCTTCTACCGCCGCAGGGCGGAGCTCGGCGCGATCCTGGAGGAGATGTTTCCCGGCTATCGCCAGGTGCTCAAGCCGCCTAGCGTGGCCGCTCAGCGCGAGGGTGTGCCGGAGTACCAGCCGCCTGGAGCAGGAGAGGAGCAGGAGGTGGAGATTACAGAGGGTAAGGTGAGGTTGCTTGTAAGTCCCTCGGGTCATAAGACAGGCTTCTTTCTCGATCAGCGGGAGAACCGGGCCAGGCTGGCCACCATGGTGCGGGGAAAAAAAGTGCTCGATGGGTGCTGCTATACCGGGGCCATGTCGATCGCCGCCCGTACCCTTGGAAAAGCCGGCCGCGTGGTGGGAGTGGATCTCGATGAAGAAGCCCTGGCTATGGCCAAGCGAAATGAGAAGCTCAATCGAGCCAGCATCGAGTGGGTGCATGAGGACATCTTTCATTACCTGAAGCGGCAGCGGCACGCAGTTGAGCCCTTCGAGGTCATCGTCATCGATCCTCCAAAATGGGCGCGAGAGAGGGATCGGTTTGAAGAAGCGGAGCGGCGTTATCTTGATATCAACAAGTTGGCAATGCAGGCCATCGCTCCAGGGGGAATCCTTCTGACCTGTTCCTGCTCCGGCCTGGTTTCCCAGGAGCACTTCCTGGGAATCCTGCAGCATGCGGCTGAGCTCTCCGGCCGGGATTTCCGCATCTTCCACCACGGGGGAGCGTCATCGGATCATCCTGTTTCCGCTCATTGTCCGGAGTCGCGCTACCTCAAGGCGGTTTTTGGCCGGGTCTTCTAGGGTTGTTTTTTCAGGGACAGGCGGACGCCGAAAAGTGTCAGATAATCTGTCACTTGGCAAAATAGTGTCCTGGTTATCCATAACCTGGCATGGGGAATAAAGACTTATGACAACAGAAGTCTCTTTTTCCGAATGGTATGGCAATTGCACTTACAGGGGTAGAGACCCAAAACCCAACACCCTACGTTCCTCCTTAACAGGAGCCCGCCAAATAAAAGGACCGTGCGGTGGGGACTT
>DODI01000001.1:0-4986 GCA_003509045.1 Planctomycetota bacterium
AGCCCGAAGGCCCCCTTCTCATCATGCTCGGCCACGAGAACAACCGTACAGCGAAAATTCGAATCGGCCAGGCCCGGCTCCGAGACAAGGAGCTGGCCCTTGCTTGAACTGTATTGGCTGCCGTCACTTTCCATCAGAACACCGTCCTGCGCTTTCCATGCTGTGCCTGCGGGAAAATCAAAAATTCGTTCTCCTGCCATCCGGCGTGTACACGCTATACCCGGATCAGGATACCACGCCAGCTCTTCAGCCTCTCCATGACTTCCAGCGGATTACCAGATGTTAACGATATCTTCACAATGTCTTTATTCTTACCTAATATTCTATCCTTACCATTAATGATGGTTTGTTCAGTCTGATCAACCAACCAACGAGGACACTATTGTAAAAGCTCTCATGCCCCTCTTCGGGCGCAGTCCGTTCAAGCCGATCCAGGCTCACATGGAAAAATCACGCGCCTGCGTCGAACGAATCAAGCCCGTCATCAATTCCATAATTGATAAAGAGCCGGCTGAATTCGACCGGCTCTTCAAGGAAATCTCCGACCTCGAATCGGAAGCAGACATCATCAAGAACGACATCCGCAGCCACCTCCCCAAGAGCATCTTCCTGCCGATCGACCGCCGCGATCTCCTCGAGATCCTCGACATTCAGGAAGAATTGCCCGACACGATCCAGGACATCGCCATCCTGCTGACCCTGCGGCCGCTGAAGCTGCCCGCCGATATGAAGGAACCTCTCAACAACCTGATCGACGAGGTCGCCACGGTCTGCAACCAGGCGGCGGACATGGTGCAGGAATTCGATGAGCTGGTGGAGACCTCCTTCGGCGGCCCGGAAGCGAAGAAGGTTCTCGGCATGATCGAACAGATCAACGCCGATGAAACGGTGGCAGATGGCACCGAACGGGCCGCCGCCAAGAAACTCTTCGACCTCGAAAAAGAGGTCGAGGTGCTCGACGTGATCATGTGGTCGCGCATTATCAACAAGCTCGGAGACCTGGCTGATTCCGCTGAACGGATGGCCAATCGCCTCCGGTTAATGATCGCCAAGTAACCCTATACCCCCAGGCAAGCAGCTCACATGTTTGAAACACTCTCTGCATTTCTTGGCCAGTCAGGCGGATGGTTCAGCGAAACCCAGGTGTTCTGGATCTACGTCATCGCGATGGGCGGCGGATTCTACATGGCCTGGAGTATCGGCGCCAACGATGTCGCCAACGCCATGGGCACCTCGGTAGGCTCGGGCGCCCTGACCCTGAGAAACGCGATCATCGTCGCCGCTATCTTCGAATTCGCCGGCGCCTTTCTCGTTGGTTCCCACGTCAGCGAGACCGTCCGTAAAGGGCTCTTCTCGGATGAGGCCATGACGTTATTGAATGAAGATGGGGGAAGATTGTACGTCTACGGCATGATGGGAGCATTGCTGGCCGCCGCGACATGGCTGCTGACGGCTACCTATTTCGGGCTGCCCGTCTCCACCACCCACAGTATTGTCGGGTCCGTCGTCGGCTTCGGAATAGTCATCTTCTGGAATGAGCCGCCGGGCATGATCCTCTGGTCCGAGGTCGGAAAGATCGTTCTCAGCTGGGTTGTTTCTCCTCTGCTGGCTGGAGGGTTCGCCTTTCTCGTTTTCATCTCCATCCAGAGGCTCGTTCTGCACAAGCGGGACATGGTCAACTCGGCCAAGAAGATGGCGCCGTTCCTGGTCTTCCTCGTTTTCCTGGTCATCTCCCTGGTTACGCTCTACAAAGGCCTCAAGCCCCTGAAGCTGGACTGGACATTCACCGAGGCTCTACTTGGAGCGGTCTCCATCGGGATCGTCGCCGCGCTGATTTCCATTCCCCTGCTCAATAGAATCACCGTCGAAGAGGACGACCCGGAAACGGCCCATGCCCAGAATCCCGTAATCTCCGAAGACCTGGCCAGGATGAAGACGAAGTTCAAAAAACTTTCCCTGCTGGCGACAGGGGAGGTTGAAGGGAAGCTCGAATCCCTGGGCGCGAAAATCGAAGAGCTTTCAGCCGAGGTAGAAGAACAGGACCAACCTCCCGCCGGAAAAACTGCAGGAGCGGGAGCTTGGGGAACCCCGCAGATGAGGGCTACCGAAAAGATCTTCATTTACCTGCAGATCCTCAGCGCCTGTACCGTCGCTTTTGCCCATGGCGCCAACGATGTCGCCAACGCGGTCGGCCCCCTGATGGGGGTGATTGGCGTCCTGCAGCGAGAGGGACAAATTGTGAGCGAACAGCTCGCAGGCCACTGGGGTCTTTACATCCTCGGGCTGGGCGGAATCGGGATCGTTATCGGGCTGGCCACCTGGGGCTGGCGGGTTATTGAGACGATCGGAAAAAAGATCACCGAGCTGACCCCGACGCGCGGCTTCTCAGCTGAATTCGGTGCGGCGATTACCATCCTGGTCGCATCGAGGTTCGGACTCCCGATCTCCACGACCCACACGCTCGTGGGTGCGGTACTCGGGGTCGGGTTCGCACGGGGAATCGGGGCACTCAATTTACGGGTCATACGCGATATCATTATTTCCTGGGTAGTAACCCTGCCGGCCGGAGCGATCCTTACAATCATCTTCTACTACATCTTCAAGGCCTCGTTCGGATAAGACCAGTCTCCCGGGAGACTGAAGAAAGAAAAGAAAGCAGCCGGGAGATGGCAAACCAGCTCCCGGCTGCTTTCTTTCAACAGGGGATCAACTCGCGGCTCAGGCCTGCTTGCCGGCGATATTGACCCATGTGTGGACATGGGGCGTGCCGCGGAAGTACCAGACCATCCCGGGGCCCTCGACCATCCAGCGGTCCCAGATCTCGTCATCGCCGATATTCCCCTCGTCAAAATAGGAGACCGTCAGCGCGTCGAGTCCGCCGTTGGCGTCGATGCACTTGAGCGCCTCGTCGACGTCACTCTTGCGGTACATGTTCAGCATGCTGCGCAGGGTCTCGTCGAGAAGCTTCTTCTGGTCCTTCGACATGTCAGCACCACGGAGGCCTTCCAGCTTGCCCTTGGTTCCCTTGAGCCTGACCACCTTGGGACTATCGGGGGGCGACTCGACCACCAGGGCCTTGTCGCGCTGCTTGCCATCGAGGGCAGTGTAGAGCTTGTTGGCCAGGCGCGCCTGGTGCCACCAGACATTGCCGGCATGATCGGGCTTCTCGTTGAAACCTCCGGCCGCGTGGCCGTAGAAGATGGGCCCGCCGAAGGCGGTGTTCTCGACCGAGTCGCCATCGGCGCGAATGGTCAGGTGACGGCCGGTGAGCACCCACTCGAACTTGCCGGTTCCGGGCTCGCCGAAGATCGCGCAGGTGTACTTGTCAAAGCCACCCGCATCGTCCTTCATCTGCTTCTCAAAACGCTTGTAGCCATCCTCGGAGGTCACGCCCTTAAAGATCTGCAGGATCATCTCCTGCTGGTCAGCATTATAGAGCTTGCCGATCGAGGCGGCCTTGGGATCAACGATGAACCAGTTGTTGTTGATCATCGAGCGCTTTGCATGGTCGAAGGGCATGCAGACCAGCTTGCGCTGGTTGTCCTTCAGGCTGTCGAAGAGCTGCTTGACCACCGTCTCGGCCGGCTGGACCTTCTTCGCCTTGGCGTCATCCGCCAGGAGCTTTCCAGCCGCCCCAAACGACAGGCCGGCTGTGCCAACGGCCGTAGCCGCGGTGGCGGCGGAACGCAGAAAATGACGACGGCTCACATCGTCACAATCGGGACACGGCAACTCGCGCGAAACATCTTCTTTCCGCATTGCGATCTCTCCCTGTTTCTTCAGGTGGGTTATTACAAAGTTTCCTGTTCAAGAAAACCATGGTACCCCAAGGGTTGAAAGCTGACACGGCTTTTCGAACCGCCCCGGCCGCGAAAAGCCCGCGAACGGCTCACAGCCGGAGAATGATCTTGCCGATGTTGAGGTTCTCCTCCATGCGGATATGAGCATCCCGAACCTCTTCGAACGGCAGGATCGAATCGACGACCGCCTTGAGTTCCCCGCTCTCGAGGCGCGGCAGGATCCTCTCACGAAACCTGGCGGTCACCTCGCACTTCTCCTCGATGCTCCGGCTCCTCATGACACTGCCGATGATGCGAAGGCGCTTGCGGAGAACCGCTCCGAGATCAGCCTCCGCGCGAGTCCCGCCGACCAGGCCGAGAAGCACCAGGCGGCCCCTGACACGCAGGCTGGCGATATTCCTGTCCCAATAGCTCGCGCCGACCAGATCGAGTACGAGATCAACCCCCGCCCCGCCGGTCAGCTCGTCGACGGCTTCGGTAAAATCCCGCTCCCGGTAGTTCACGCCGAGCGCGGCCCCCAGCTCTTCACAGCGAGCCGCTTTTTCCGCCGTTCCGGCTGTGGCAATCACCCGGGCTCCGGCTGCCGCCGCCAGCTGGATTGCCGCCGTCCCGACCCCGCTGGCGCCCGCGTGGATAAGAACCGCTTCTCCCTCCGCGAGCTCGCCGAGGCTGAAGACACCATCTTCAGCCGTATAGAACGCCTCCGGCACCGCGGCCGCCGATTCATACGACATGTTCGAAGGAATCGGGACCGCCAGGCTCGCATCGACCAGCAGCAACTCCGCATAGGCTCCCCCTGCGCAGAGCCCGAAGACACGGTCGCCGCGGGCGAAACTCTCAATCCCCTCGCCGACAGCCGCCACCTCTCCGGCAAACTCGAGGCCAAGAATATCGGACTCTCCCGCCGGGGGCGGATAAAGTCCGCGGCGCTCCAGAAGGTCTGCCCGGTTCAGCCCCGCGGCGAAATTCCTGACCAGCAATTGCCCTCTACCTGCCGCAGGCTCGAGCACATCAGCGATTTCGAGTACTTCCGGACCACCAGGCTCTCTCACGGTTACACAGCGCATGGAAACCACTTTACCAGCGTTTGAAAAAAAACTACAGGACCGTGGCAGGGGGTGACGATGCAGGGAATAACGGTCTGAAAGAAGAAACTGAACCGCCTGATCGGCACCCCCCTGGAAGA